>DASXVU010000001.1 GCA_036504055.1 Methanomassiliicoccales archaeon
TCAGCGATGTGGACCGCCGGCTGATCGACGACCGGAAGAAGATGCTGGAGAAGCTCAAGCAGCACGCCGAGATGACCGGTGTGGTCACACACGCCTTGGTCACGGTATCTCACGAGGTGGTAACGGCTGTCATCGATACCGCCAAAGAAGAAGCGGCGAACATGATCATCATCGGATGGAAGGGCTATACCAACACCCAGAAGCGCATCCTCGGCCGCAAGATGGACCTGATACTGCGTCTCACTCCCTGCGATGTGCTGTTCATCAAGTCGGATGAGAAGCTCAAACCGACACGCATCCTTATCCTTTCAGGCGGTCTTTGGCATGTCAGTGCCGCCACGGAGGTCGCGGCGATGGTGGCGAGGAAACAAGGCGCCCGTGTCACCATACTCAACGTCATTGTGGACGAGAAATACCTGGACAAGGCCAGAGAATACTCCAAGCGCCTTACCAGTATCCTCGAGGCGGAGAGCGTTCCGGTGCTCACCAAGGAGATCAGACCGGAAACGATAGTGGGAGGGGTCATCGGAGAATCGATGGACTATGACCTGCTGGTCATGGGATCCAGCGCCGCCAAGCGGTGGGAGGCCTTCGACTTTGGTCCGCTGCAGGACAAGATCATCACCAACGCCAAATGCCCCGTCCTCGTCTACAAGCACGTGGTCAAGAAGCAGATAGATGAGGACAAGACCGTTGAAGATGACTAAAGGGCTTCGGAGACGAACTCGTCCACGAATCTGTGGGTCCTCTCCACCGGTATCCTGGCTCCGGCACTGGAGGGATGCCCTCCCCCTTCCAGCCCATAGATCGCGGTGAATTCCTCCACGAAACGTCCGAGGTCGATGCCTCCAGCACACATTCCCCGCATCGAGATCGAAGAGTGTATCTTTCTTTCGTTGACCATTATGGCATACCGGCAACCGCGGCGGATGGCCACCTCGACGATCGCCCTGGTCCCGAATCCGTAGAGCGAACGGTTCTTGTCAGTGCTGTCGAAAATACCCACGCTGCCGTACACCCTGATGCCCGATTGGGCCCGGGCCAGGGCCTTAGGCCAACGTTGCTCGTTCACCACTTGGATGAAGCGGCTCTTGATGGGGTCCACCTGCGAAGGCCACAGACCCTGTGAAAGATGCTGCGCCGCCTGCCTGCGGAACGGATCGTCGTCTATGTTCAGTCTCCAGGAGAAATCCAGGATGCGGGATTCCTCGCAGACCTTCTGATGGCCATTATTGTTGACCATCTCCCTCAGGATCGGTGTGTCGAAGTATTCCACCTGGTCAGCGATGGCGACCAGCTTCTTCAACCGGTTCGGGGAATTGAGGAAACGGTACAGAACGCCAGCCGCGCTCATGCCCTCATTGATGACCTTGATCCCATTCGGACAAGCGCTGTTCGGGGTCGGATGATGGTCGATAAGGAACACCTTCTGCCGGTCCATCCTCGTCGCCATGGCCTCCGCCACGTCCGGAACGAGCGCGACGTCGGCAAGATAGATCTCTTTCGATGAGAAGTCCATTGACAAAGCCCTTGCACCAGCGGTCGGGGACGTGATAAAAGATACACGGGAGCTCGGATAACGGTTCAGAAAGATAGCGGCACTTACGATCCCGTCGACGTTCCCACGAGTTATCAGGTGCTTTTCCCGGTCATCCCTGGATAAGCTATCCATGTCCTCGGGAAACTATTATTCCATTGCTGACTATTTAACGGATTTGTACTGGAAATATTTACCGGAAATATGAATGGTTACGGTCAATATGTCAGTCGTCTGATGAGGGAATGTGAGATACATCGGTGTGGACCTGGCATGGAAATGTGTTGACCCGGAACCGTTGAACACGGCGGTATGCATCATGGACGAGCTCGCCATGGTCCAGACAAAGCGGGTGACCTGGGATGAGGAGATACTCGCCCTTATCGAAAGAGAGGGGGATTGCCTGGTTGGCATTGATGCATCGCTCACCGTTCCCAACCGGTCCGGAATGAGGTGCACGGAGAAACTGGTCAGGCAGATGGGCATCAACATCCTTCCGACCTCGAAGTACTACCTTTCGGAAAAATTTGGCGGTTCACGGGGAGAACGTATGGTCCATTCCCTTTGTCTCCATGGGTTCCGCATGGCCAAGCCCCTGGACCGTTCCGGACGCCTGATCTACGAGGTCTATCCCCATGCTTCGGTCCGGGCCATACTAGGCAGGCATCATTACAAGCACGGCCGTCTGGAAGATAGACGGCGAGGCTGCGTGGAACTGTTCAGGGCCATAAAGGTCCAGAATCCAGAGGTTCTGCTTCCGGAGGGGTTTGAGGCAAGCATCGTCAATTCCGATTCTTCTGGGATCAAAGGGATCGCCGACATGCTCGATTCGATGCTATGTTCAATCTCATTGTATAGGCATGCGATATATCGAGGCCAGACCACTCAGATGATCGGCGATGAGGACAATGGGTTTATCCTCGTTTGTCGATGAGAGGCTAGAAGATGACGACCGACGTACAGGATGGGATATGCGCGTCCTTCCAGAGGGCGGGCAGGGCCTATGGATATGACAAGGTGAGCGCGAGCTTCTTCCCGTTCAAGGATTTCAAGGCTTGCTGGCAAAGGACCGGGAACACCGCCGATTTCAAGGTGACGGATTACCTGGAATGCGCGGACGGCCAGATCATGAACGAGTTCGCGGACAACCTGTTCAAACGGCTCCGGTCAAAGGCCAAGGTGGAGCTCTACAACGATCGGATGAAGGACTGGTTCCAGTCGAGGCAGTTCCTGGACACCAACCGTCCGGTATATCTGCGACGCAGTCGTAACCTGGCATATCGTTCCGAAGGGAGCAGCTACGAGCTGCTGGAATCGTTCGAGCGGCTCAAGGACCAAGGGCTGGTTCCGGATCTGCCCAACACTTACATCACATGGACCAGGAACCCGAACAAAGCCCGTCTCGGCTATTGTTCGATACTGATGCGGGTCATTGCCATCAGCTCTGCCCTTGACACGGAAAAGGTACCGGAATATGTCAGCGAGTACGTGTTGTATCACGAACTGCTGCACCTGAGGGGCGGGCTGAGATCGCTCGGTCGCTACCACGACAGGGAGTTCAAGGACATGGAACGGATCCACCCACGCCATCGCGAGGCGGAGGACTGGCTGAAAAGGGTCGCGGCAAAGAAGGTGTAGGTTCGCGGCCCGTACCCGCTCCGGCATCAATATTAACCACCTATCATTTGGGACAAGGGGCAACCATGGCAGAAAAGAAGCAGTTCATCAGGGACCTTAACAAGGAGACCAAGGTCGACGACATGTTCTCGGTCAAGTTCAAGAAGCCGGTCCGCAAGAGCAAGAACGGTTTCATGTTCGACGTGCGTGTCGGCGACAAGACCGGCGAGATAGCGGTGAAGTACTTTGGCAACACCAACGAGATGGCGGTGCGCAAGGTGTTCGACTCGATCGTACCTGGAGGCGTTCTCCGCGTCAAGGGAAAGGCGCAGGAGTACAACGAGATCCTGGAGATCGCCATCAACCCGGACAACGGTGACATGGTGGTCCCGATGGCCGAAGGCGAGTATCGATTGGAGGATTTCGTCCCGAGGACCGAGAAGGACATCAACCTGATGATGACCCAGCTGAACGGTTACATCAAGAAGGTCAAGGACCCGAAGTTGCTCCAATTGCTTGGCTACTTCTTTGCCGACGAGGCGTTCGTGGAAGAGTTCAAGAAATGCCCCGCCGCGATAACCCATCACTGCAATTGGATCGGGGGGCTTCTCGAGCACACGCTGGACGTCACCAAGCTGTGCGATACTATGGGAGACATGTATCCCAGAATGGACCGGGACCTGCTGCTGGCCGGAGCGATCCTGCATGACATCGGTAAGGTGCATGAGTATGAGGTGACGACGAACATCGACTGCACCAACGAAGGCAGGCTGCGCGGTCACATCGTCATCGGTTCAGAGATGATCAGTTTCGCCATACGCTCGATCCCGGAGTTCCCGGACAATCTGCGGCTCAAGATCAGCCACATAATCCTGAGCAGCCATGGGGAGCTGGAGTATGGCTCACCTAAGGAGCCATCGTTCCCCGAGGCGGTCGCCATAGCCCAGGCGGACACAATGGACTCCAGGATCCAGGAGATCGTCCGCGCCAAGCAGGATGCCCGGACCGAGGACGAGTGGGCCTGGAACAAGGAACTGGGCAGCATCTATCTGCGCTGAAAAGAAACAAGGTCGGTCCCCTTCAGGGGACGACCATCACAGGCACCTTGGAGTGCTGGGAGACCTGGCTGGATACGCTGCCCATGAGGAAGCCGCGGATCGCGCTCAATCCTCTGGTCCCGACGACCACCAGGTCATACCCCCGTTCCGAGACCGTAAGGATCTTTTCGGCGGCGTTGCCGAACTCGATGTCGGTGTCGAAGGTGATGCCGGCCTCCGCGAAAGCCATCTTCGCCTTCTCCATTCTCTGTTCGCCGAAGCCTTTCTCCTCATCGATATAGGTGGACTTCCCGGCAAGCATGTCATGGTCAGAGGGCGACACCACGAACAGCAACGTCACTTTGGCATCAAATTTCTTGGCCACTTGCGCCGCCAGCGATGCCGCTCTGTTCGAATTGCTCGAGCCGTCGATACCGACCAGAATTCTCTTGATCTCGGAGGACATATTACCGTTATGAAATAGTCCATCCGAAAGGAAATAAAAGTGTTGGTCAAAAACGGAACAAATTACACGAGCCCGGGTCGGTATCTTTCATGCTTGGTCACTCCTCAGGCTCTTTGGGGATCGTAAATTGGAATTCCGTTCCCTTCCCGGGTTCCGAATCGAACCATATCTTGCCGCCATGCCTCTCCACGATCTTCTTGCTGATGGCCAATCCGATCCCGGTGCCCTCGTATTCTTCCCTGGTGTGAAGTCTTCGGAATAGGACGAAGAGCTTGTCCTTATACTCTGGGTCGATCCCGATCCCATTGTCCTTCACCGAAAAACACCAATTCGAACCGTGATCAATAACAGAAATGTGAACCTCAGGTCTCTCCTTTCCATGGAATTTTATACCGTTGCTGACCAGGTTCTGCATGACCTGGACCATCTGTGAATAGTCAGCCTTGATCACGGGAAGGCTGTCCTGCAACAACAATGCCCGGTCCTCATCGATCCGGACCGAGAGGTTGTCCCTCACCTCCGACATCACCTTCTCCATGTCGACCTCCATGGGAGGCTTTCCTTTAGTATCGACCCGGGAGAACTCGAGCAGATCGTTGACCAGATCCCTTGCTCTAAGGCCTCCCTCCACTGCGAAATCGAGGAATCGTTTGGCTTCCCCGTCCAACTTATCCCCGTATCTGCTCTCGAGCAGATTGAGATACGCCGTCACCATCCGCAGCGGCTCCTGAAGATCATGCGATGCCACATAGGCGAACTGCTGCAGCTCGGTGTTTGACCGTTCCAGTTCCGTGGTCCGCTCCTCAACCAGTTTGGTCAGTTCGGTACGGTGGGATCGTAGCTCTTCCTCGTTGAGACCTCTTTGAAGCACCGCCCCGATGAGCGATGCGACCGCCAGGTAGATATCGATGATATGTCGGTCCAAGGTCACATCATCGTCAAACCCGACGATCAGCACCCTCTTGACCTGTCTCTCGATGGTCACGGGCAAGAACAGGAACTGCAGGCCGATGTCATCATGACGTGTATTGGTGAGGAATCCTGAGCTTAACACTTCGGCGGAGGCCTCCTCGATCCCCAACCCACGGTAATCCAGGACTGGATCCGTCGGGTCCCTTGACCAATGGGCTATGCTCAATCCGCCATCCGGATCCTGGTGAGCGAACCCCACCATCCGGCCTCCCATGAATCGGATGATGGCCCTGGATATCTCCTCCTCTGGCCGCAGGTCGCTTATCCCCACGATGTACTGGGAGATCCGTATGTATTCGTTCAGCCCAAGGACATCTGTGCATGGTCCCGAGGTCATAGGCCTAAGGTACAGATTCTCGAGGAACAGGTCATCGAAACCCGGCTCCATGGCCAGGTTGATGAGCTTGCCCGTTCTTCTTATTTGTTCGGCGCCCACCCTTGCTTGGGGCGTTGCCAGCATGTCCTCGCAGCCCATGAGCGAAGCGTTCCCGATGACCGAGAACCTGGAGGTTGGCAGGTATGGAAGGAGGCCGATGCGCTTTGCGCTTTCTATGCTCAGGGATTGGCCGAAATTCCCGGTGATGTACACCTTCTTCAGAGAATCCAGCGGTAGGCCGGCCTTATTCAGCAGGGCCCATATTCCAGAGGCCACGGCCGATTTCGCGCGCATGATGCGGTCGATGTCGGACTTGGTGAAAACGAAACCGCTTTTCTGATCGACCGTCCGGGCATCGCCTCCGGTGAAGTTGCCCTTCCCGTCCACCACTCCGGTCTGCACCATCTTTGCCAATGCGTCGATGAGGGCGGAGCCGCTCAGACCCTCTTCGACCTTTCCCCTCAGGGCCGTTGGGTCGCAAACAGCGCCCGAAGTCAAAACCGATCCGCCATCCGGATCATTATCGATGGCCGAACCGCATCTCATGCCCACCCCTTCCATCGCTGGCCCTCCGGCACAGGCGGTGATGAGGAGGTCTTTGCCATCCCACAGGCACACTTCGGTGTTGGTCCCGAGATCGATCATCAGGTTAGGTCCGGGATCATCCATGAGGCCGGTGGCCACAATGCCCGCGATGGCGTCCGATCCAACAAAACCAGCCAGCGGGGGCGTCATGGTCATTGTCAATCCGGACCCCATTTTGAAAGCTGAGAAATGGACGGTCTCTTCATTGCCATCCGCATTGAACCGGTCCGACCATTTCCTTGTGGAAAGCATGTCCAGGGGATCTGCTGCACCAAGTATCGAAATCATGGTGGTGTTGCCCACGAGGCGTGCTTGATCGACATCCTCGATATCCAACCCCGCGACCGCCATCAACCTCAGGATCCCTTGGTAGATGACCGACAATGTCTCCTCCCTCATCTTGCGTACGCATTCGGGCTCGTCCCTAAGGGCAACGAGGCGGCTTATGACATCGGATCCATAGGCATTCTGGGGGTTCTCCCTGATCAGCCCGGCAAGCCTCTTTCGTGTCATCAGGTCAAGCAATGACACCTTTATGGTGGTGGTCCCCACATCCACCGCTATCGCATACCCAGACCCGTTATCGGGATCTGCGGCCATGGTAGGTCTCGCCCTCGTCTTGCTTGGCCTCTCATCTGCAATCGGCCTCCAATCGCTGTTCCGTCTGATGCCTGGCAGGATCGCTTCAACGTCCTCACGAGGTACATACTGGCAGGCCAGCCGGTAGCCTTGGAGGATCATCTCCTCGCCGATGCTCGCCCTTTCATTCCTGGTCGGTATCGGATCAATGTCCCCTGCGACCTTCACCATGCAAAGACCGCATGTACCGTTCCCGTTGCATCCCGATCTGATCTCCAAGCCGGCGCGTTCGACGATCTGGCGCAGGCTTTTTCCCGGAACGTACTCGATCGTCCTCGTGCATCCGGGCATTTTAACGCGGATTACCGGCGTGAGATCAGCGCTCCCGTGCTGCCTCAACCATGGCAGTGATGCATTCAGGATTCGCTTCCAATGGGACCTCGCAGCCTGAGGAGAGGATGAACCCTCCGCGGTTCTCGAATGTCTTTAAGAGCTTCTTGCTTCCCTGAGAGACCGCCAGGGGGGAACTCGAACAGAAGGACAGTGATTTGATGTTGCCGTCCAGGCAGACATCCGGTAATGCTGAAATGGCTACTTCCGGCGCGACGTCGTAATCGAAATTGACGATCTGAACCCCGATCGACCTGCAGCTGGGCAGAACCTTGTCCGTGCCTCCCGCGATATGCAACCAGGTACCCGCTGCTCCTGCCTTTGCCAAAGCCTTTCTTACCCGAGTGAGGGAGGGCCCTTCGATCTCGCGGAACAAAGCAGGCGGCAGGACGCTAGGGGTTGCGCCAGGATCGAACATGATGGGAGCGTGGCTTCCTGCCATGACCTGGGCTACCCCGTAGGAAATTGCGACCTTCTCCGAGAACCGAAGGAACTCGAGGAATTTCGGCTTGTCGTCCGCGAGCATGTATAAGGCCCTCTCGGTCCCGAGGAGCTGGCATGTAAGCGTGAACGGGCCTAGGATCGCGCTAGCGACCAGAGCCTCATTTCCAACATCCTTTCGTGCGACCCTGATAGCTTCCAGCGTCTCGGGCATTCGCCCGTCCGTCATAGGGTCAGGGACATCCAGCCCGTCAACGCCTGGCGCTTCGCTCAGAACATGTTTCGTTATGTGGGGATACATGCCGTCCCTGAATGCGATCTCACTTCCCATGGCCTCGCTTTCCACATTGACGTCCATCAGCGCGAACACGGCATCATAGCCATACTTCTCCCTGGCCTGGATCTGGCACTCCGCCAATGTCCGCCCGTCCCGAAGGTATTTGTGGAGGGGTACCTGGTTGCAGACCGCTGCGTGCCCAAACACCTGAGGGATCACAGGCACCCGGTCAGTGCTTTTCATCTGCACAGTGCCAAGCACTATCCCCAGGGAATTCATCTCAGTCCTCCTTTCGGGTATCCAGAAACTTCACTCCATCAAATACGTCCAATGCAACATAGTCCACGTTCAGGTCCTCGGGAGAGGCTTGGCGCAATGCTGCCCCGCCTGCTATCAAGGTCCTTTCCCTCAGTCCTGCCGCCTCGAGCGAAGGTCGGATCTGTCTGACCGTTGGGATCACCGAGGTTATCAACCCACTAATTCCTAGCACCTCAGCCTTATCCGCTATGGCCGAGGATACCATCTGGGTTATTGGACAGTCCCGACCGCAGTCCACGACCCGATATCCCCTGGCGGTAAGCACCATCTTTACGATGTTCTTTCCCAGGTCATGAACGTCCCCTTCCGGGGTGACCAGCAGAACCGTGTCTCTGGATGTGGAGGGGCCCGCTCCCTTCGGCAGCACAACCTTCATCACTTCCAAGGCCGCCCTCCCGACAAGCATTATCTCCAACAGGTTGAACTCTTCCAGCGTACATTTTGCGTCCATTTTAGACATGGCCGCCTCGATCCCGTCCCGGACGAGGGTCTCTGCGGGCACTCCTTCTTGAAGAAGTCTTGTGGCGGCCTGAACGGACCCTTCCCTATCTCCCTGGACCAGCGCGTCAACCAAGGGTTCGATTCTGGTCTGCATGCGATCTTTCTCCATCCGGAACGAGCAATGGTTAGCTATTGTCAGAGATAAAATGTTACTGTTCTATCGGTTGATGAAATGATCCGCTGAACGATATCTATAGCCAAAGTACTTATCCGATCGTTCGGAACCGGATTCCGGTCAAGCGCACCCTATCTTGTCTTCCGATCGGTATGGTTAGGAAGGAGGACCAAAGGAGATCTTTGTCCGATGGTCAAAGTGCTTCATTCTACGAACAGTTCTTTTCCTTTATTGAATATCTCTAGGCTGTTCAGCTCTCCGATGAGCTTTCCCTCATTGTCGATCACCGGCAGGTCGTTGAGATGGTTGTCCAGCATTATCTGTAAGGCTTTGGTGAGCTTGTCGTTCGCCTTCACTGATGGGATCTTTACGAATATTCCATCCACGCCCTCTTTGAGCATGTCCCTCATCAGCTTCCATAGCGAAAATCCGGCGAACTCCCTTATGCCCACCCTGTAGCCCAGAAGTCGAAGCAGGGTTTCAGTGGTGACGGCCCCCAAGAGCTTCCCTTCATCGTCGATAACGTATACCTTCCTGGACCCAGGGTTCTTCAGGTATTCGTCGAACACCTGATGGATCTTGGAACCGGTCTTGACGGTCGACGGTTCTTTGATGACCAGGTCATAGACATCACTAACCAGCAGGTCCGAGAAGCTCTTCTTCATCTCCACCATATGGATTGTGTAGTGAAACAGGAATACTTAACAAAATCGCCCTGGCCAGTCATTTTGAAAACAAGGAATGCGAAGTGTCCCCCACCCCAAACAGATTGGTTCATGGACGACATGACTGTCTGTTCTCCCCACACTGACCCGGGGCGGGGGTTTAGTGTCGTGCACCGGGGTTGTCCTCCAGTCATGACGCGATAGTCTCATCGCAAGTTCCTGCAGGGACCCAAATTACGGGCACTGTGCGCATTCAGATTACTGAGAGGTTCACAGGTCCCCTCTACTTTTACCGAATGCAGGGGAGGGGAGGGTCGAACTGAACTTAAATCCTCTCTAGCGCCGAGGCGATCCATCTCAGCTATCAATGATCATAGGGGCGTTTTGAGCGTCCGGATTACACCGGTACGTTCCGTTCAACTCGAGCCTCTTTTCATCTATTTTCATGTCCAGATCCTGACTTTTCAATCTTTTCAGAGCTTTTCAACCACTCATTTCTTATGGTTTTTCAATCCTAGTCAGGACCAGCATGCGAAGTAACGCAGCAGGAAATTGAAATGAACACGACAATGAAGACGGTAACCATCTTCTGTATCATCGGAGTCGTTGCCCTCGTCGGTCTGATGGGAGCAGCGGCAGCGGCCGGCTCATTCACCGGCTCGCAGAACACCGGGACCGGAATGATGGGTGGCAGCGGACATATGAACGGCCAAATGGGCGGGCAATCCCTGAACGGTCATGCCTACGGGATGATGGGCGCCGCCGGTCACATGGGAATGATGAACGGAACCGGCGTTAACTGCCAGAACCTATCGGGAAACCAGTGCAACGTGACCCAGAACGCCGATGGCACCTTCAACTGTTCTAGGTACCAGGACAATCTGGCTTAGATGCCAGATCCCACTATTTTTTTCATTGTTCCTGGGATTTGTCCTTGAGGTCAGGGTTCAATCTCGACCTTCACCTTGTTCGTCATACCGAAACGGGACTTGGAGACGACCCCTTTTTCCACAAGCTTATCCAGCGTCCTCGACACCTTGGCATCTGACATATTGGCCTTGACCATGAGGTCCTTCTGGAGGGCTTCCCCTCCCGACTCCACGATCGCCCGGAACAGGCTTCTTTCGTCCCCGGTCAGAAGGCGCAGGACAAGTATCCGGTCATCGACCGCCGGTGGTGTCGATTGAGCCTGGACCTCCGCCGCCGGTTGATCGCTCGTCACTATCTGTGGCTGGACATATTCAAGGGACGGAGCAAATGGAGTGTTGGCATGTTGGATCGAGGGGATGTCCGTCAAAGGCTCGTATTCCTGTCTGAAAAAGGCTAGAAAGACTCCGATGGCCATCATGAACGAACCGACCATTGCGAGAAGCATACTGGTGATCGAGTAGGAATTGACATCGTTGGTCCCTCCCATCATGCCCGAGGAGGCTCCGCGCATCGCGTTCGGCGACAGCAGGGCGAAGATCGTCAGTACCAGGCCTGCCACAAATATCAACGCTGCCAAGAGTACGGTTCTATCGGTCTTCATGGGAACACCAGCGATTTTGGCTCATAGTAAGCCATTGCGCCAATGCTTTGACCCATCAACCCTGATATAAACAATCCTCTGAAGAGTGCCCGTTCCTCGGTATATATTCGATCAAGTCCGGAGAGTGACCTAAATCCGGTCACATGTGTCCACCTTGCCCAAATATCGTGACCGACCGATAGTGTAATCACAGAGGAGATGTCTGTAATGACCGAAGAAAATGACCAGAGATCCGCCGGCGGAAGTCCGGCATGGGGATGTGGACAAATGAACGAGTTTGACGAGAACCTTGAGGTCACGTTCGATCCGAGGAAGACAAAAGGATTCGGCTGGAGAGTATCGACATCCATCATCACTGCGGTGGGATGGCTATCCTTCGTGATCCTGTGGCTGTTCTTCTACGCGGACAAATATTCGATATACCAGAACATAGGGGCGGTCATCATATCGCTGATCGTCTTCATTGGCATAAACGGCGCTGTGTGGGGCACATGGGCGATGAGGATGGCTCCGAAGGATGCTATGGGCCCGTGGCGTCTGAGGGCGATAGGATCCTTCATAACTGGAGCCGCGTGGGTAGCGTTCCTGCTCATATGGTTGCTGGTCTATGCCGACAGCTACAGCATATATCAGAACATCGCCGTCCTGTTCGTCTCGGTGCTGGTGCTGGGCGGCATCAACGGGGTGCTGTGGAACAAGCATTCCCGTCCATGGTGAGCGGCAAACCTCTTTCATTACCTTTTTCTGTTGGGAGCTGCAAATAGCCTACCGATGACCGTCACGGTCGGGTGCAGCGGCTGGTCCTATGATGATTGGGTCGGCCGGTTCTTTCCATTCGAGATAAAGGACGACAACGCCAAGCGTTTTGAGCATTATGCGGAGTATTTCAACTCCGTCGAGGTGAACTCGACCTTCTACCGTATGCCCGGGGAAAGGCAGGTAAACTCCTGGGTGGAGAAGGCCAAGGCCCATCCCGGTTTCGAGTTCTCGGTGAAGATGCCGCGGAGCGTCACTCACGAGGCGCTGGTGAACGGGGACGACAAGGAGGCGGTGAACCACGCTCTGTTCTTTGAGAGGATCCTCGCTTTGCCTCTGAACGAGGTCGGCGGGCTGGGAGCTATCCTAATCCAGATGTCTCCCTCATTTCACAACACTGGCAATTCTTTCGAGGTTCTATCGCGCTTCCTTGGATCGCTTTCCGTGGGCGAGTTCCACTATGCCCTGGAGTTCCGCCACAGGTCCTGGCTCAATGACAAGCATCATCTTCTGGGCGATACCGTCAGGCTCCTGCGTGACAATCGCATCACCAACGTCATCGTGGATGGTCCAGGCTTTCCCTACACCAGCGACCTCACGGCAGATTCGGCCTATGTCCGTTTCCACGGCCGTAACTTCGACATCTGGTACCATGACGAGAAAGAGGACGATGAGCGCATTGACCGGTATGATTACCTGTACACGGAGGAGCAGCTCTCCCCTTGGGTACCTCGTATCCGGGAGATGGAGGAGAAGGTGTCCAGGGTCCGAGTGTTCTTCAACAATCATGGCCGGGCCAAGTCGGCCAAGAACGCCTTCGAACTGATGGATATGCTCAACATCCCGCACAAGTCCAAGGTGGTGCATGTCCAGGACCAGGCCAAGATCGACGAGTTCTGAGATATGGAAGCAGGGCAAGCTATATCCAGGGGAGAATGCAATTGCGGACGGAGAGGATGAGGGAACTTTTCGAGCCTGCAAGCATAGCTGTGGTCGGCGCGGCCAGGGAGGAGAACAAGGTCGGCCATATAGTCCTACGCAACATCATCAGCTCGGGCTTCACCGGTAAGCTCTATCCGGTCAATCCCAAGTCGGAGGAGATACTGGGGCTAAGATGCTATGCCAGCATATCGCTCGTCCCGGACCAGGTGGACCTGGTGGTCGTCACGACGCCCGCCCATACGGTACCGGGGATCATCGAGGAGACCGGCCGCAAGGGCACCAAGGCGGTCATCGTGATCTCGGCCGGCTTCAAGGAGACCGGCAAGGACGGTGCCGAACTGGAGCGCAGGATTGGGGAGATCGCCCGTTCGTACGGGATGAGGATCCTGGGCCCCAATTGCCTGGGCATGATCAACACCCACAGCATGATCAACGCCACCTTCACCAACCAGTACCCGAGGACCGGCTCCATCGCAATAAGTTCCCAGTCTGGCGCCATCTGCTCGGTGATGCTGGATTGGGCCCAACGCACCAATGTCGGGTTCTCCAAGTTCGTGAGCGTCGGGAACAAACTGGACATCGATGAGGCGGACTTGCTGCAGTACCTGCGCGACGACCCTCTGACCAAGGTCATCGGGATGTACATCGAGGGAACGGACCGCGGGATCGAGTTCATGCGCCAGGCCAAGCTCACCACCAGGGATAAGCCGATCATCGCCCTCAAGGCAGGAAGGACCTCCTCCGGAGCCAAGGCAGCATCGTCCCATACCGGAGCGTTGTCCGGCAGCGACCGGGTATACGACGCGGCCCTGGCCCAGTCCGGCATCATCCGGGTCAAGACCATCGAGGAATTGTTCGATCACCTGACTCTCTTTTCGAGCATGCCGTTGCCGGAGGGCGACCGCATCGCCATCATCACCAATGCCGGCGGCCTTGGGGTCATGGCGGCGGACGCCTGCTCCGATTACGGCATGACGCTTGCCTCTTTCAAACCAGAGACCATCGAGCTGCTGAAGACAAAGTTGCCTGAATCGGCCAACTTCTATAATCCGGTGGACGTGATAGGCGACGCTGATGCCGACCGATACTCTTTCGCCGTCGATGCGATCATGAAGGACGACAGCGTATCCTGCATCCTGGCA
Source organism: Methanomassiliicoccales archaeon (assembly GCA_036504055.1). Taxonomy (NCBI): domain Archaea; kingdom Methanobacteriati; phylum Thermoplasmatota; class Thermoplasmata; order Methanomassiliicoccales; species Methanomassiliicoccales archaeon. Next base: position 14,248 of record DASXVU010000001.1, read on the forward strand.
TTGATGGCGCCCACGGACATCGTGGACACCGCCTCGGTCGCAACGGCTCTGGCCAGGTTCGCTGGTAATTCCACCAAGCCGTTCGTCACGGCGTTCGTCGGAGGGGCGGGCCTGGAAAAGGCGGTCAGCATCCTGAGGACGTCTGGCGTTCCCAACTACGAATCACCTGACCGTGCTGTGCAATCGCTCGCCGCCATGGTCGCATACAAGCGGTTCAAGGACTCCAAGGAGGATGGGGGGCCGGTCTCCTTTGAAGGTGACAAGGTCCGCACCAAGGCCGTGCTGGACAGCGTCCGTTCCGAGAACCGTCTCATGCTTTCCGAATCCGAAGGCAAGGAGATCCTGAGCGCCTACGGCATCGACGTTCCGTTGGAAGGGATGGCCAAGGATGCCGACCAAGCGGTCATGGAAGCACAGAGGATCGGATATCCGCTGGTCATGAAGATCGAATCGCCGGACATCGCGCACAAGACCGACGTGGGCGGGGTTGTGGTAGACATCAAGAACGACGACGAGGTAAGGGCCCAATTCCAGCTCATCATGGCCCGGGTCTCTTCCCGGATGCCGCAGGCCAGGATCGACGGGGTATCCCTGGAGCGCATGGTCAAGGGAAGAGAGGTCATCGTGGGCATGGTCCGGGACAACCAGTTCGGACCGGTGGTGACTTTCGGGCTAGGTGGTATATTCGTGGAGATAATGAGGGATGTATCGCAGAGGATAGCTCCATTAACCCGGCAGGACGTTATCAGCATGATACAGTCCATCAAGGCATATCCGATCCTTACCGGGGCCAGAGGAAGGCGCCCGGCGGATATAGCGGCGCTCCAGGAGGTCATCGGCAGGCTGTCGCAGCTGGCCATGGACTTCCCTGAACTGGCTGAGTTCGAGATGAACCCGGTCATCGTCGGCGATGAGGGGCAGGGGGCGAGCGCCGTGGATGCGCTCGCGACGATCAGGAGGGAAACAGCATGAGGTCATTATTCTTGGGTTCGGCGGTGGAAAGGTCCGGAAAGACGATGGTCACTCTGGGACTGGCGAAGAACTTCCCAGGTAAGGTCGGGTTCTTCAAACCGTTCAAGGAGACGCTCATGACGATCGACGACCGGGTAATAGACCAGGACGCCTACCTGATGAAGAAGGTGCTGGGACTATCTCATTCAGAGGAGGTCCTGAGCCCCTTCACCTATGACATGGAGAAGCCGGTCGATATGGATGAGATCGTCAAGGCCTATGACAAGCTGAAGGGAAAATCGGACCTGATGCTCATCGAGGGGACAAGGGAGATAACCACCGGTTTCCTTAATGACGTATCCGGCATGGCCATTGCCGAGAACGTGCAGTCCGGTGTGGTCCTCGTGTCCCGTGCCCGGTCATCGGATCTGGACAAGATCGCCATGCTGAAGCACATGATGCGCCGCTATAAGGTAAACTTCCGCGGGGTCATCCTCAACATGAACGAGGACCAGAAGGTGGTCAAGATGCTGGAATCGAAGCATATCCAGGTACTGGGCTCGATCCCTCCGCTCAAGGAGCTATGCCGGTTCAATGTCGAAGAGGTGGCGGACGCCCTGGGGGCCACGGTCATTGTCGCAGAGGACCGGATGGACCGAATCGTGGAGGAGGTCATGGTCGGCGCCATGACCCCTGAGACGGCGCTGAAGACCATGAGGCGCTTTGCCAACAAGGCCATCATCACCGGGGGTGACCGCTCCGATATACAGATGGCCGCGCTCTCCACGGACACGTCCTGCCTGGTGCTCACCGGAGGACTGTACCCGGATCGGCAGGTGGTGGCCAAGGCCTATGAATTGGGCGTCCCCATACTGCTGACCCGTCAGGACACCCTGAACGCTTCCGAGACGATCGAGCACCTGATAGCCAGGATCGATCCGGACGACACCAACAAGATCGATCTGGTGGCCCGCACGGTCAAGGAATATGTGGACCTGGATGCGGTGTACACTGATTGAATTGTGTGATCACGTACGCCCCCATTCCGACCGCAGGATCTTGAACAAAATTGATATCCCCCTTGGGCATTGTTCCGGGACATGGTAAAGGAAGTACACGCAGCGCACATCCTAGTCAAGAACCAAGACAAGGCCAAGGAACTCCTGGCCCAGATCAAGGCAGTTCCGCCGGCCGATGCTGGAAAGAAGTTCGGCGAGCTGGCCAAGCAGTTCTCCGAGTGCCCGTCGGGCAAGAAGGGTGGCGACCTGGGCTGGTTCACCAGACAGAAGATGGTCAAGGAGTTCGAGGACCAGGGCTTCGGTGGCAAGAAAGGAGACATCGCCGGCCCGTTCAAGACCCAGTTCGGATGGCACTTGATGTGGATAATCGACCAGAAGTGACCTGGTTCCAAAGAGGAGGCACGGATACTTTTTCCGTTCCGTGCCATCCTTGCCAACCTTTTTCTCGTCATTGATCATTGGCCAAGCGATGAGCGATGGTCAGGACGGAATTGTCCCTGAACCCCAGGTGCTGAACCCTTACATAGACCAGAGATATCAATACAATTACCCTCCGCCAGTTCCCAGATCTGACCGGCTGACGGTCTTGGTCGTGGTATTTATCGCTGTGGCACTGATCGCGGTCTCGGTCCTGGGTGTTTTTGTCCTGTTAAGACCCGGTGTCGTCCCCGGCGTCCAAGACCAGGGAACGGTACCGACCACCACTGTCGCGGACAGGGACAATGATGGATATCCGGATTCGGTCGACCTTTTTCCAGACGACCCATCTGAATGGTCGGACGGCGACGGCGATGGGATCGGCGACAATGCCGACCCCCTATTCGATGACCAGGACAACGACGGGTTCCCTGACATGACCGATCTTTTCAGGGACCGGGATGTCGGCATCCTGATAAACCTGACAAAGGCAAAGGTATCGGATCGGGTGGATTCCTTGAGCAACGGTGCCCAGGTGTACTTCACGATCTCCATTGATGGTGCGTATAAGGGAAGGATAGACAACGCCGGAGATGTCTGGAATGCAGTTGTCGGCAGAGGTTTCTCGGTCGACGGCAGCTACCTCAACAATGTGGACGATAACCATCGCTTCGCCAACATCTCGATATCGATGTGGGACGAAGATTCGGCCACGAGTGACGATTCCGTTGATATCGACGGGCAATCCCAGACCGGCCGATCGTTGGACATCATGTACGATGTGGTCACCGGCAATTGGACCGGGGATGATACCACCGGAGTTGCCGACGGTTCATTGGACGGAACGCTATCCTCCGATGATGACGATGGCATGCTGTGGTACTCGGTGTCCACTGTGACCATGCTCTCCAACAAGGAGTACCGGTGGCAGTATGACAACGAGCTCTATGCCCTGGACCTTAATGTGACCGCAAAGGACTATTACAGCTATCGCAACAACGGTGCAGACCGCAGCCCCCAGTACGAATCGCAGATGTCCGCCTTTGTCACTTCCGATGACCCGGTGGTGGTCGACCTGGCGCAGAAACTGAAGGCCATCGCCGCCGGCAAAGGCTTCGATCAGCGACAGACAGAGGATCTGGTCTTGTCCTTCTGCCAAGGCATCCAGTATTCCTACGATAACATCTCCGAAGGGCCGGACGAATACTGGCGCTATTCCGTCGAGACGCTATACGATGAGACCGGTGATTGCGAGGACAAATCGATACTCTTCGCCTCGGTCACCGAAGCGATGGGCTTCGACTCGGTGCTCCTGCTGATGACCGGGCATATGGCCGGCGGGATCGCTCTTCCGGGAGGCGACGGGACATATGTACAGAGTGGCGGCATTAGCTACTTCTACTGCGAGACGACCGGAGAGGGGTGGGCGGTCGGTGAACTGCCGCCGGACATGGAAGGGGAACAGGTCGACGTGGTCCAGGTATCATAGTCATCGGATGATGGATACCTCGCTCGAGCCGTCCGACAGCTCCTTGATGCCGATGACGTTGCCCATGAGGTCCTTGACCTCCTCGATGTGCGTGATCAGGACGATCTGCCCGAACTGCTTGGACAAGCCGGTGAAGGTCTGCATGATGTTCCTCTTGCGGATGTTGTCCTGAGAACCGAATATCTCGTCCAGCACCAGGAAGTTGATGCTGCTGCCTGACCGTTCCGATATGACCCGGGATATCGCCAGGCGCAGGCACAGGTTGGCCAGGTCCGCCTCGCCCCCGGAGAACCGGTCCAGCGGATACTTCTGACCCTTGTCGTAGATGTAGATGTCGTAATCCTCATCAAGCTCCATGCCGTTGTACTTGGCCTCGGTCAGTTCCTCGAATAGGCCGGAGGATATCTCCGAGAGCGTCGGCACGATGCGGGAGATGACATTGGAACGGAAGACCTTCATCACCTCGCTCAGGACCGCCAGGGTCTCGCTCTCCTTCTGGATGGCTCCCACCTTCAACTCAACCTCGGCAAGCTGTTTCAGCTGTTCGTCCTTTCCGGATATCTCTGCCTTCCTTCGATCGATGCCGTTCTGCAGCGCATAGGTCTCCTTGGCCTTCGCCTCGCGCCGGTCCCTGACCTCCACGTAGGTCCGCTTTGCCTTTTCCAGAAGCTCGTCGCTGTGGCCAGACGAGGCCATCCGCTCCTGGGCCAGGCTTAGTTCCTCGCGTTCGGCCTCGATGTGCTTTTCCAGCGATGCCTTTTGGGATTCCACTTCCGGCAGGCGTCTCGCCTCGATGGTCAGCTGGTTGTAGAGGTCCGAGGTCCTTTTCAGCTCCAACAGGTCCTTCTTGAGCCTTTCGTAGGCGAGGACATCGAAATCCACCGTCCCGATCCGGGAGATCGCCGAATCTGTATCGGCCATATCGGTCCTTACCTTCGTTACCTGGTCCTCAAGGCCTTTGACAGAGGAGGCGAGTTTCGTTTCCTCGATGACCTCCTTTCTTAGCTTCTGGAGCCGGATATCGATGTTCCCGCGGACCTTCTTGCACTTATCCAGATCGTCATCAGCTGAAGTGAGCTGAGCGGACAGTTCAGCCAACTGACGCCGCATTTCCGAGATCTCCTTCGCCATCAGCTCCAATAACGTCGTGTAATGCTCGGCCAACGTCCTTTCGCAGGTGGGACATTTGCTGTCCGGGCCGATCGATTGGATCTCCGTCCTTCTCTTCTCCCGGGCCGCCGCATCCTTTTCCACGCGCTTTACCTCGCCTCTGAGCCAATCCGACCTGCGGTTAGCGTTCGCGATGTTCTCATCCGCATGCTTCAGGTTGTCCTCGACCGAGGAAAGATGCTTAGAGGGGTCCTTGAGGTCGGCAAGGTCCTTCCTGGAACGGCCGATCCTTTCCACCAGTGAGATGGCTTCCTTCTCCAGTTTGGACCTGCGGGTCCGCTGATAATCCAGCTCCATGAACGATGATCGTAATGACTCCATCGAGTCCTTCCGTGCCACGGAATCCAGGTATTGTCTGTTAGCACCCTCCAGCTCTGTAGCTTTCCTACCCTTTTCCATGAGGGATTCGATGTCCTTTGCCAAACGGTCGACGGACTGGGCGTTCCGTTCCATGCCCGCCCGTAATTCTGCCGCCTTCTGCTTATGTGATGAGTATTCCCGGTATTTGCCTTCGGCCAGGTCCCATTCCGTCTTTACCACGTTGGTCCTTTTGTCCAGGGCCTCGAGGAGCCTTCTTTGTTCCTGGAGCGACGATTCCAGTTGCTGGACATCTGCAGCCAGCGCCGTGCGTTCCGTCTCGATCCTCTTCCTTTTCTCCTGGCCATCGGCTTCGTACAGGAACAGGTTGAGATTCGCCAGTTCGGTACGCTTGCCCTTGGCGTCCTTGTCGATCTCCGTGACCACATCGTCCAGGACATCGATCTCCAGCATTCTCAGTATGGTCTTCTTTCGATCGGCCGGACGGAGCGTCGAAAGCGCATTCAGGTCCTTCTGCCTGGCGAAAACCGAGATGAAGAATGACTTGTAGTCCATGCCCAGCCGGTCGACGATCACGTCGGTGACGCCCTTATCGGTCTTGGCGGTCAGTGAACCGTTCACGCTGAGGGACGCATCGGTCACGCAATTCTTGCCCTTGATGCTTCGGACCACCCTGTAATGGTCCGGTCCGAGATCGAAATCAAGCTCCACCGAGCATTCGTCATTCGGTCCGGCGGACGAGCTCCTAATGCCTTCCTTGGTGGTACGGACGATCGATGACTCGTTACCGTAAAGCGCCCAGGCGATAGCCTCCACCAGGCTGGACTTGCCGGAACCGTTCTGCCCTATGATCCCTACGATCCCGTCGGGGAACTCCACCCGGGCATTGCGGAACTTGCGGTAGTTCTTCAGCTCGAGGTATCTCAGTTTGATCCTTCCAGCCCCCTTTTCAGGTATTCCAACCCCTTCGCCCTGACCTCGTCCTTGCTCACCAGCTCGACCGGATACTGGTCCAGAAAGGACGAGTACTCCGATTCCAGGGAATCGATGCTGGCGCTCTTCCATTGGACCGAGGAGTTCTCCTGGACCACCTCGAACTTGGGTTCGAAATGGGTTGCCGTGGAGGCCTTCTGCACTATGCGGTTGAAGTCCACGGCCTTGTACACTGCCGACGGGACCCGGTTTACGATCAAACGTACTATCCTTCCGTCCATGGATACCGTGTCCAGCACGTTGGATATCTCTTCCATGAGCGAGGCCGTGTCCATTCCCGAGGCGTCGATGGGCCCCAGGTCCATCATCTCCCGGGCGGCGAGCTTGACGAACCTGCGCTTTTTCGAGTCCAGGTCCAGCACTACAAAGCCCTTCGCCTCGTCCGCTTCCGAGAAGGTGAGCCGCTCTATTGAGCCGGCGTAGTAGGCGTTGTCGGCAGCGCTGGAATAGTTGTGGTAGTGTCCTAAGGCGATGTAATCCATATCCGTCCGGAGGTAGGACGATGGGACAATGGTCTCGTTGAACTCGCCCATCTTGAAGACGTTGAGCCCGGAGACCCCGGCATGCAGCGTTTCCACGTTGTAATTCGCATCATCATCCGGGCGGACTTTGTCCAGTTCTGTGAACAGCGCGTCCCCCTCGTTGTGGGGCACGGCATGGATGGTGATGTCGTCCTGGACCACCCGCTCATAGATCCCGCTATAGACCGCTCTGAGCCCCCGGACATGTTCAAGGATCTTGAACACGCTTCCCGTCTCCCTGAGCCTGGGCGTGGAGTGGTTGCCGGCTATCACCACAACCGGGATGTCCGCGGCGGTGATGCGGGCCAGGTTGTCCAGGGCCACCGATATGGCACGATTGGATGGCCTTACCGAATCGAACAGGTCGCCGGAATGGATGATCACGTCCGGATGGATCTCAATGGCCTTGTCAGCGAACTCGGCGAATCTCCTGTATATGTCCATCTCCCTCTGGTTGATGCCGGCCTCATCATCCACCTTGCGGTAGGCGGAGAATCCGATGTGGGTATCGGAGACGTGAACTATCTTCATCCGAGGTCGTTAATCTGCTATCAGTTAAATACGATTGCGGAGAGATGGCCGAAAGTGTGCTAAGGTCCGGAATCCTGCTTCGGTTCCATCAGGTTCTCGCTGAGCAGGTTGGTCATCTTGTCATAGGTCGCCTTGTTGATGTCCCTAAGCCATACCGTGACCATTATGCCTATGACCACGGCCGCCACCAGCAGGAACGGGAAATCCCGGGCCATGGGCGCTATGGGGATCAGCATGAAGAACAGAGCGATGAATGTGAAGATGTAACCCAGTCTGGTCATGATCCGGAAGAACATGTGGCCGGTGCTGTTCTGGAAACGTCCCGCCTCCACCAGTCCCTTTGCCAGTATGACCACGATGTGTTTCATCCTCCTCACGATGCTGATGAGCGGGGGAACGATGAGCGCCACCGAGAGGATCATTCCCAGGGTGGTCGGCAGCAATGACAGTCCGGAGGCCAAGCCATTAAGCAGGTCCCCGAACCCATAGAAGAATCCGGCGAACACCTGGATCATCAGGATGATGGTGAAGTCGACGAATATCCAGAAGAGGTGCCTCAGGATCTCCTTCCTGCTATCGGCATGGGTGGCCATCCAGGACCTAACCTCAGAACGTGTGGACTCTATCCTACGCAGGGAAACGACGATCGATTCGGGCAGATGGGTCTCCAGGAAATCGACCGTCCGCGAGGAATAGCGGAATGTTATGGGCAGCACTATCATAGTGATGAGCGCGGCCCCGATGATAGAGGAATAGAAGAACTGGCTGAGGGTCCCGTTCTCGACCCCGGTCTTGACGATGACGAAGGAGAACTCGCCCATGGCGACCATGGCCATGCCGGACATCATCGAGGAACGGGCGTCGGTGTTGGCCACGTAGGTCGCCGTCGTCACGCTGAACATCTTCCCTACGATGAAAACGCTCGCGATGATGATGGCTGGCAGTATGTTCTCCAGTACCAGCCTAGGGTCGATCAGCATGCCGATGGAAACGAAGAAGACCGCCATGAACATCTCCTTTATGGGCATGGTCTTAAGCACGATCTCCTGCTGGGCCGCCGATTGGGAAACGATGATGCCCATAACGAACGCCCCGATGGCGACGCTCAGGCCGATCTCCGAAGAGAGAAGGGCCATGCCGAAGCACAGTCCGAGGGAAACCAGCAGCAGAACCTCGCTCGGGTACTTCCTCTGCACATAGTTGATTATCCTAGGCACTATCGCGAAGCCCAGCAGTAGGCTCAGTCCGATGAAAAGCACCGCTCCCGCCAGGATGCCCACCGCAGAGGAAAGTCCGGGAGCCTTGCCCGTGCCCAGGGGCGAGACCATGGCCAGTATGATGACGGCGGCAATGTCCTCCATTATCAGGATGCCGATCACTCCGCTGGCATACGGTTTCTGGATGTGGCCCGCGTCCGTCAGTACCTTGACGATGATCGCGGTCGACGAGATCGACATCACCGCCCCCAGGAAGATCGACTCGATGCTGGTCCATCCCAACACCCAGCCGAGGGCGTAGCCGACGGTGATCATTATGACGATCTCGATCGATCCGGCGACGATGGCGAATACCCCGGTCTGGCGCAGCTTGCGGAGGTTGAAGTCCAGCCCGATGGTGAACATCAGCAGAATGATGCCCAGGTTGGCCAGTGAGTTCACCGTGTCGGTGTCGGTGACCAGGTCGAACGGGAAAAGGTACGGCCCCACCAGGATACCGGCCGCGAGATATCCTATCACCACTGGCATTTTCATCCTGGTGAACAGGACGGCGGTCACCCCGGCCACCGCAAGTATGACCGTGATCTCCATCAGGAAACGGATCTGGACATCCAAGGCAAATCACCGATCAGAAGAAGCCCTTGTCCGGGGCCGTCTGCATTGGGCGGGAACGTGAGGCCTCATCGGTCCCGTTGCACTGCCTAAGATATTCCTCATACAAATGTACTTTCACCGGAATGGCGAACGGGGTGAACGGCGACGCGATCAGCGCTTCTCCGGGCATGAGCATCTGGATCTCGTTCTCTAGCATGGAAATGTCCTGCTTCGCCGAATTCCTAAGTATGTCCCGGTCCCGCTTGTCCGCCAGACCGAGTATGAACAGGGTGTTGAACTGGGAGATGATCTCCTCGTTGATCAGCTTCGGTTGCTGCGAAACGGCGCACAGCCCGACCTTGAACTTCCGCCCCTCCCGGGCAATCTGGGCGAAGATGGTCCCCTTTGCCTGGGAAAGCACACGCTGAGCCTCTTCCATGGCGATGAGGACGGGCGGCTGCCTATCGAACTTGGACTTGTCCGAGTACAGTGCCTTGTTCTGCTCGAAGATAGCTCTGGTGAGAACGGTGGATATCAGCAGTTCCTCCGCCTCGAACATGTTGGAGGTGTCGACCAGCACCACCTTTCCGTTGGAGAGGCAGTCGAGCACGTTCTTGGTGATGGACAGCTGCCGGTCGGTGGTGACCAGGTCGAACTGGAATATGCTGTCCAGCCGCCGCTTGATGACATTGACCGTACCTTCCTGGAACTTGTCCTGCAGGTCCTTGACGATGGTCTTGACGTCCTTGTCCCTCAGGGCCATCAGCCAGGCGTCCTTATAGTGGTATTGTGCCGTCTGCAGGCACTCGACCTGTGCGCCGGTGAACTCATACAGGTTCTTCAGGTCGTCTATCTCGATCTCCGAAGAGCTGACATGCAGTGTGGTGTAAGGGCCTTCGAGCTTCCTTGAGCTGAAGACCACCAATCCCTCTTTGGCGGCGGTAGCATGGCACAGCCCCTTCTTGCCCATCTCTCCACCGTCATAGTACTCGCCATGCGGATCGAAGATCAGGAAACCGTAGCGTCTCTCGCGCATGCATGAGAGCGCCAGCGCCTTCATCAGGTTGCTCTTACCCATCCCCGTGGTGGCGAAGATGCCGACATGGTGGGGGAACGAGCGTCCCGATATCCCGACCGGGAAATCCAGTACCTGGTCCCCTGAGCGGAGACGACCGGTCTCTATATCGCCCATCAAGGGACGGAGGAATTCGTAGTCGCCGCCATCCGCCCTTCTGACCCGGGAGAAATGTTCCGGTATCGACTTGACCTTCCTGAACTCCGTCCCGGTGAGATATCCCAGCGGGGAACATATCCCGGTCCGGTAGATCATGTCGCTCATTTCTGCGGGATCGAACTTCTTGTTGTCCTTGTCCCGCTGCATGGCGGTGCCCGCCTCTCGCACCAGCCAATCATCCGAGTCGGCGTCGGCGCCATACTCGACATCCATTACCCGCACCATGTACTTGGTGGCCCCCCCCTTGTCCTCGATGATCAGGATCTCTCCGACCTGGACATCCTCCGAATGTTCGGTCCTGAACCTGAGCTCCATGACGCTGGTCCCGAACACTCTTCCAATGGCTGCCATTTTGTGGATACCCGGTCTTAGGAATGCCTATCCGGATTTAACGTTTATCACCGGCCTCCCGAAGATGATGTCTGTTCTCCAGGCCCATGGGAGCGCTGATGCCAGCGCCCCAGGAAAATGTAAATATGCATGCGCTCAGGTGAACATGTCGGAGAATCATGTTCATCGGACATTTCGCGGTGGCCTTCATCCTCATCTATCTGTTCCCCGGCGTTGACCAGATAATCCCGCTGGTGGGAGTGGCCTTCCCCGATCTGCTCTGGCCTTTCCTGATCTTCATCGGATTGGAGAAGGTCGAGATAAATAAAGAGACAGCACTACAAAAGGAGATCAAGTTCACCCATTACCCGTTCTCTCATTCCCTGGTCATCGGGACGGCCATTGCATGCATTCCAGGGCTTATCATCGCATTGTTGGTCGGTCCGATTGCCGGAATAGTATTCGTCGTCGCCTCATCTTCCCATTGGGTCCTCGATATCCCGGTGCATATGGGCGATCTACCGGTCCTTGGATGGGGGAAAGACAGGAAGGTAGGGCTCGGTCTGTGGGGGAAGCCGATTCCCACCTTCATCATGGAGTTGGCGTTCTACATAGTCGCGACGGTGCTCTTCCTTCCCATGGCCTCTTGGCCTGCGGTCATCGCCATAGGGTTGATCTTCCATATGATGAACATCAATTCGGTCCTTGGCCTATCCAGAACGAATCCGAGCGGATCTCCCCGCTCCTATGCGGCCCTCGCCCTGGTAGGCTTCGGGTTATACATTTCCGCCTTTACGGTTTTCATTGGAAAGGTTTAATGCGCCAGCAGTCGTTCCCAAGATGATGCGCCCCGAGTCCATTCCGCTTGGCAGAGGTGAGGCCATTAGGCGTCCCACTATGCAGGTCATCGGTATTGGGGGGGCGGGTTGCAATACCATTTCTCATATGGGCGAGGACGGGATCGCGGTGTGCTCAGGCAACAAGCATTCCGCAGCGCTGCGGATCAAGCGGATCCTGAGGCTCACTGACAATCAGGTCAAGTCGGCCCGTTCGCTCGATCCCAAGTTCGCCCACACGCTAAACCTGGAGTGGCTGGAGAAGCTCAAGGAGCATGTGGACCGTCCGGACATAGTCTTCATCTTCGTTGGGCTGGGAGGGGAGACTGGCAGCTATGTGACGCCGCTGGTGGCGTCGACCTGCCAGAAGATCGCGAAACTGGTCGTTGTGTCGGCATCCGAACCGTTCTCAGTGGAGGGAACGGACCGGCGGTCAGTGGCCCAGGAGGGTCGGCTGAGGATACAGTCCAGCTGCGATATCCCGATCATCTATTCCAACGATTCGCTGATGCAGATGGTCCCGAACCTGCCCATCCGCAAGGCATTCAACGTCATGGACCAGATCATGCTCTCCCCGGTCTACGAGCTGATCGACGTGCTGACCCAGGAGGATGTCAAGGGCGTAAGGGAAGACTTCCGCGGGTGCACCAAGGTACGATTGGGCGTGGGCTATGGCGGTTCGGGATTGGAGAGGGTCTCGGTGGCGGTGGAGGATGCCTTCACCTCTCCCTGGTTCGACTCGCCGACCGATATGGCCCGTTCAGCCGTGCTGGTGGTCAATTCCTCCGAGCCTGACCCTTATTTGCTGGAGGAGGTCATGAAGGATGTCGCTTCGAGACTGCCCCGGGCAAAGATCCGCTATTCATCCCGGGGGGACCAGGCCCTGGAAAGGCGGATCAAGGTGACCGTTCTGGTCGGATGGTAGTCCCTGTTCATGATATGGTTCCCTTTCTCGATACGATCAGCTTTCTCGCCTCCATCCAGAAGGTGGCGATGAAGGCCGCCACTATCACCAGACCCCACTGTGCCGCACTGATGCTCTGCAATCTTAGGGTCTCGTGCAGGAAAGGCAGCGGAACGGCTATCAACAGCATGACCAAGGCTGCCATCGCCCACAACAGCATCACACGGTTGCTGGTGTAGCCCATATGTGCCAGCGGTTCGCTCGTTGAGCGCATGTTGAACGCCAGGAATATGTGCCCCAACAGCCAGGTGGAGAACGCCACGGTCTGCGAGACCGCCAGGTTGCCGTCCGTATACCAGGTGTATAGGTAGGCGGCGCTCACCGCCGCGAACAGGCTGATCGCCCCTACTGCGATGCTTCCCACCATTTTCCTGTCCATGAACTCATGCTTTGGATCGCGGGGCTTTCGTTTCATCACATCCCCTTCCGCCCTCTCCGCCACGAATGCCGCCGACGCGCCCAGGTCCATGAACAGTTCCAGCATGATGATCTGCACCGGCGAGAAGGGAAGGGGGACGCCCAATCCGATCGGCAGAAGGAACGCCGCTACCAGGGCGGCCTTGCATGCCAGGTAATATCTTACCCCCTTGCTCAGGTTGTCGAACATCTTCCGCCCTTCGCCAACCGCGGTCTGGATGGTGGCGAAGTTGTCATCGGTGAGGACCATGTCGGCGCTCTCCTTGGCGATGTCGGTGGAGCGGGTGCCCATGGCGATCCCTATGTGCGCCTCCTTCAGTGCCGGGGCGTCGTTGATGCCGTCGCCGGTAACCGCCACTATCTCTCCCCTGTCCTTGAGCAACCTTACGATCCTGGCCTTGTGCTCCGGGGAGGTCCGGGCGAACACCGACGTCCTTGCCAAAGCCTCCTTGAGGTCATTGTCATCCATGCCGTCGATATCGGAACCGGTGAGAACGCTCTCGGAGTCGATCCCAACCTGCGCCGCCACGGCCTGGGCGGTCCGCGGGTGATCCCCCGTGACCATCAATACCCGGATGCCGGCATCCCGGCAGCTCTGGATGGATGACCTGGCCTCCTCCCGGGGAGGGTCGAAGAAGCCAGCCATGGCGGCAAAGACAAGACCGGTCTCGTCCCGGTCCCTCTTGTCCTTCAGGTCCCGGTAGGCAAAGGCGATCACACGCTGTCCGGATCTGGCCATCTCCTCGGCCTTTTCCGTGATCTCCTTCCTTAGACCGTCCGTCAGGGGCACTTCCCTTCCCAGTTCCATCGCGTACGACGAGCGGCCCAGCAGGACCTCCGATGCTCCGGAGGAGAACATCCTCTCCCTTCCCTGGATGTCATAGATATAGGTGGCCATCTTCCTCAAGTTGTCGAAGGTGACCTCGTCAACCAGATTCCATCTATTGCTAAGTTCTTCGACGCGCTTGGAAGGGTCGACCTCGGTCAGTGCCTGGGCCATGGGGTTGCGATAGGAATTTCCCACCGCACCATCCCTTATCACGCCGGAAGCTAGCAGGGCCGCATCAATGATCTGAGGGTCAGCGGAGGTCAGGTCCTTCGACGAAATCACCTTGCCGTCGAGGTAGAACGATTCCAGACGCATCTTGTTCTGGGTGATGGTCCCGGTCTTGTCCGTGGCGATCACCGTCACGGAACCGAGGGTCTCCGCTGCCCTAAGCTTCTTAACCATGGCGTGCTTCCGGGAAAGGGCCAGGGCTCCGACGGCCAGCACCATGGTGATGACGATAGGCAACTCCTCCGGTATCGTGGCGAAGGCCAGGGACAGGCCAGTAAGGATCATCTGGCTGTAGTCGTTTATCGGTATGCTCCCGCGGATGATGCCCAGCACCGGGACCAATATCGAGAAGGTCAATGCCACCCACACCAGGAACTTGGCGAGCGCCTTCATCTCCAATTGAAGGGGCGTCCTGGGATCCCGGATCTCTTCCACTATCTTGCCGATCTTACCTATTTCTGCCTGGACACCGGTGGCCACGATGACCGCCCTCCCTTCCCCTCTGGTCACGACGGTCCCGGAGAATACCATATTGTTCCGGTCGGCCAGATCGGTTGATCCCTCTAGCTTGCCAGGGGATTTCTGTACCGGGAACGATTCACCGGTCAGCGACGATTCGTCCGCCTCGATTCCCAAGGACACCAGGAGCCTGGCATCCGCCGGCACCCTCTCTCCCGTCCTCAGGAGCATGATGTCGCCCGGGACCAGGTCCTCGGTCTTCGCCACCATCGGTCTTCCGTCCCGCACCACTTCGGCTACCGGCGAGGACAGCTCCTTCAGTGACAGGATAGATTTCTTGGCCCTGTACTCGTTATAGACCTCGGTGATGACCAGTATGATTATGATGACTATGATGGTGGCAGCATCCGCCAGACTGCCGAGGATGCTGTAAAGGACACCGATGAACAGCAGCAGCAGTATCATCGGTTCCACGATCTCCTCACGGAGGATCACAAAGAAGCTGATCTTCTTCACCTGGAAGAACCGGTTGGGGCCATATTCCCTTAGCCTTTTTTTCGCTTCCTCGCTGGAGATGCCTTTTTCCTTGTCGGTCAAGAGGTCCTTCAAGACCGCTTCCTCGTCGACAGAATGCCAACTGACCATCAAATATCCCGGGTCCCGCGCCTCAACGATGCTTCGTCAAGGCCACCTATGTGTCAAGTGAGGGAATTCACCTTAAGGTTTTTGATGGTCCGGCGCCTCATTCCCCTTCCGCGATCTCCTGAGGTGCACCGGCAAACTTGACCAATGCATAAGCCTCCATGAAATGCAGCTTCGAAGGGACCACCAGTGTATGCAACGGCCCTCCCATGTTCAGCGTGCTCATCTTCTCCGGATAGCCGGCGGCGATCTTCTCGGTCGATGAGCCGATGCGGGCGGCGGCGCAGATAAGGGAATCGTTGGAGATGAGCTTGCGGCCGAATCGCCTCTCCGCATC
>DASXVU010000002.1 GCA_036504055.1 Methanomassiliicoccales archaeon
TGAAGTAGGCTCACGTGAAGTGGAAATTCACATTGCCAAGATGCTCATGGACCAGCTTGTCGATCCGGACCGCTTGGTGATGAGCGGATTCTCTGCCGGCGGAAGGGTGGCGTTGCATATGTTGCTCAAAGATGCAGTAAAAGCAAAGGGCATCATTCTCGTCGGTCCCTGGCTTCCGGACCTGATATCCTTGGAACCCCTGATACCGAAGCTGCGGGAGGCAAAGGTCAGGGCATACCTCGTATGCGGGGACCGGGATAGGGATTGTTTTGATTCCACCAATCGGCTGGCCGAACTCCTGGGAGAGAATGGAGTATCTTTCAGGTACAGGGTAGTCGTCGGGATGGGTCATTGCTACCCAACAGATTTCGAAGATGACCTGGCAAGGGCGACCTCCTATATCCTGGAAGGATAAGCATTACCATCCAGATCATATTGGCATATGGGTCAGGGCGGATTATTCCTCGATCATCCGCCATTCCGCCTCCAATGGGTTGGGAATGCGAACGGTTTATTAGCCTTCGGATTCACTGGGATAGTTATGACCGAGAATATTGCGAGAACCGTCATTATCACAGGGTCCAGCGAAGGCATAGGGCGGGAGGCTGCCTTCCGTTTCTCCCGCGAGCGATGGAATGTGATCATGACATACCGGAAGGACAAAGAGGAAGGCATGGAGACAAAGGCCAAATGTGATGCGCTGGGGGCCAAGTCGTCTTTGCTTCTGCAACTCGACGTGTCTGACGAATCAAGCATCAGACAGGTGGTGGATGAGATCAAACGAGCTTTCGGCAAGGTCACTGTTCTGGTCAACAATGCGGGGATAGACGTATGGAAGCCGTTGAGGGAGCAGACACCGGAGGAGATATCTCGTCAAATACGCACCAATTTGGAGGGCCCGATCATCATGACCATGGAGATGCTTCCAATTGTGACCAGCATGGTGCTCAATGTCGGGAGCAGAGCTGGCATAGATGGCTACTCTGGAATCGCCGTGTACAGCGCGACCAAGGCCGGTATAAGGGGGTTCACCCGCTCCCTCGCCCAGGAAGAAAAACGCTTGAAAGTATACACCATCTATCCGGGCTATACCGCCACCCACATGACCGGATTCCACGGCGACCCTCCCGAGAAGGTGGCCGATCTCATTTTTGATACTGCCAATGGTCGATATGATCTGCCTACGGGGGCAGACATACCGGTGTGGGACCCCCTGGGAGGCGTATGACCAGGAACCAATCCAGATCTTCATCCATGGGCCCGATCGTTATGAGTGTCATCGACCGAGCCATCGACGCAATGCATCCACGGCCTCAGCCAGTGACCACACGGAAGTTGAACAACGGGGTATCAAGCTTTCCCATGATATTGACCCAGATGATCAACAGCATCTCCATCCCTCGGGCGGTGGTGATGTCCCCCAGATCGTTGACGTTCTTCCATCCGTACTGATTCAGCAGTTGCCTGACCTCCGCCTTGGCGGAGGGATCATTTCCACCGATGAACATGTCATGGTCTCCGTTGGCCAACTTCATCGGATCTGCCTGCAGTGCGGCGTTCACCGTGTTCAGGGTCTTCACCACCTTGGCCTTCGGGAACTCACGCTGTATCTGCTCCCCCAGGGAATCGCTGTTGGATACTAGGAGGGTGGGCGGCATTCCCTTGGAGAAGTCGAGCGGGTTCGAGATGTCCATGAGCACCTTGCCGCTCAGGTTCTGTTCTCCCGCCGCCCTCAATGCCTCTATCGAATGCTCTCCCTTTGTGGCGTTGATGATAAGATCCCCCTTCTCGGCCGCTTCCCTGAAGGTGACCAATCTCACTCGGGGGTTCTGTTTCAGCCATTCCTTGATCGGCGGATCGCCCCTGGGATTATTCTCGACCTGCGACATCGCTTTGGGGACGTCCCGAGTCCCCATGTACACCTCGTGACCTAACTGTGCCAGTCTTGCGGCGTTCGCCCTTCCTACCGAACCGGTGCCTAACACTCCGATCTTCATCACGTTCCCCTCTTATCGATACGATCTCGATCGCCGCGCATATCTAGGTTGCCCGATGGGATGTCGAGATAAGCTCGTGCTTTGCGCTTCATCTTCCACCTGATCGAGAGCTGACCATGGAAAAATGTCAATACAGAGTACCTCCAATCCCGTCCGGTGAATCATATGGACAAGATCGCCATTCGCCATAAGCTCAACTCGTTCGATGTGACCAACATCGTGGTCGGTTCGATCATCGGAGCTGATGTCTATGTGGCGACCGCCATCGGTGCCAGACTACTGGGTCCCGCCTCGATACTGATATGGGTTCTGGCAGGATTGATGGCCATGGTGATCGCGATATCCTTCGCCTATTGCGTAATGATGGCACCGAAGGCTGGGGGTCCCTACGCCTACGTCAACGAAGTGTCGACTCCATTCGTAGGCTTCACCGTGGGATGGAGCCTTCTGCTGGCGGAATGGTTCTCCCTAGCAGTGTTCCCCGTCGCCTTCGCGCAGTACTTCGTCGCATTGATTCCCGGTCTGGGGGCATTGGAACAGCTACTGCTGAAGGCGGTGTTCATTGTCATCATCCTGTTCACCAACCTGCTTGGCGTAAAGGCTGCCGGCAGGATCAACGACGGGCTCACGCTGGCAAAGCTCGGCCCGCTGTTATTGATCATCGTCGGTGGGCTCATCCTGATGGTTGCCCAGCCATCTCTGGTCCTAGGGAACTTCACTCCGTTCGCGACGGGCGGGACGGCGGCCCTGGGTCAGGCATTGGTGCTGATCTTCTGGGCATACGCTGGTTTCGAACTTTCAACATTGCCAGCGGATGAGATCGAAAAGCCGGAAAGGACCATCCCGAAGTCGATAGTCATGGGCATGCTGATCGTCATCGCCTTCTATCTCCTGACCAATTTCGTGGTGATCGGATTGGTAAGCCAGTCAACTTTGGCGACCTCTGCGAGTCCGCTAATCGATGCCACCTCGGCAATATTCGGAGGCGGGTTATTGGCATTGATCGCCGTCGCCTTCGTCGGTGTCGGGGCACTGATCTCCATCACCGGAGCTGACGAGTCGGGAACCATCGGCTCTTCTCGGCTGGCCTATGCCATGTCCCTGGACGGGCTCCTGCCCAAGGCGTTCCATCTGACCCGCGGTCCATCGAACACCCCCTATCTCGGCCTGACCATTCTGTGCATCACCGCGTTCGTGGCCTCAGCCTTCGGTGGAATAAGCGCCTTGATCAATTCCTCCGTGTTCCTGCTGGCATTCACTTACCTGGCAACCTGCATTTCAGCGATTCGGCTACAGGCAAAGCACAATGAGATTTCTGCGAAACTGATCGGTCGGAGGATCATTCCTTTGACCGGTTCCTTGTTCTGCATAGTCCTGCTCCTGCTGGTCGATCCGTTTCAGATCGTGGTTTCCCTGGGTCTCTTGGCGGTCGGCGTGCCGATATATACCTACTTTTCACCCAAGAAGGAGTTGTCAGAGGCTAAAGCGATATTCATGTCCAGGGAAGCGCGTCTGCGTCGGGCCTGCCATCAGGCCAGGACATTCCTGGCTTTCCCTATCCACAAGATCAAGATATTCCATTACCGCAGGACCGGACACGGCAGCGCCCTGCTCTGCGGGGACAAGGCGGAGTGCCAGGAGAACGACTCATGCAAACCAATATGATCTTGTTTGGCCAACCATCCCGAATCGCCAGCCTCAGTCCGGCATGACCGAGGACACAAGTGGACAACTCTATGGTGAGCTGATATCCCTTGGAAACATATCCGTTAAATAATTACCGCTCGAACGATGCCAAATCGAGCCCGACTCACATCCTGACCATCTTTTCGTAACTTTAGAGGCTGCATGAACTTTTGGACCCGTTCAATCAACGGTGTCATTAATTTATAGGACGCCCTTTAGAGCTTGGGGGAGGTGAGACGGTCGAAGTAAAGGAAAAATGGTTGAAGCGTTTCGTCACGATATGGGCCGGACAGTCCTCCTCACTGATCGGAAGTCAACTGGTTCAATTCGCTTTGATCTGGTATCTGACCATCCAAACCGGTTCTGCGACCGTCCTAGCCATTGCGAGCGTCGCGGCGATCGTCCCCCAGATCATTCTAACACCGATAGCTGGTGTATATGCTGACCGGTGGAGACGTCGACGGGTGATGATCGCCGCCGATGCGCTCATCGCGGCCAGCACATTCTGTTTGATCATACTCTTTGCATTGGGGTATGCAGAGATATGGCACATATTCGTCGTCATGTTCGCCAGGGCCTGTTTCGCTGCGTTTCATTGGCCGGCCAGCCAGGCCACGACAGCCATGCTTGTTCCCGAAGAGCACCTTACTAGGGTAGCTGGAATGAACCAATCGATGATGGGATTTGCGAACATACTGGCTCCGCCATTGGCCGCCATCCTGATCGCAATTCTGCCGATCGAACAGGTTCTGGCGTTCGACATACTCACCGCCTCTTTCGCCATAATTCCTCTCCTTTTCATCAGATTCCCTGAACCTGCCCCGAGGACGGGACCGAGGCAGAGAATCCTCCTCGACCTGAAGGACGCGTTCGCCTATTTCCGGGGATGGCGTGGGGCACTGACCATGATGTCGATGTTCATGGCGGTGAACATGCTGATCACTCCCGCCTTCAACTTGATGCCTATCCTGGTGGTCAATACCTTTCATGGTGGGGTTATCGACTATGCCACCCTTGAGGTGGTTGCTGGCATAGGGATGATAGCGGGCGGTATAGCCTTGAGCATATGGGGAGGGACCAAAAGGAAGATAGTCACGGTCATGTCCTGCACCTTTCTGGCAGGAGTAGGCATCACCATGCTGGCGTTGGTGCCCAATGACGGATTTCTGATCGTTTTGGGTCTGGTCCTATTCATCGGCTTGATGATGCCGATGCTGAACGGGTCGCTCAATTCCTTGTTGCAGACCTGCATACCCAAGGGAATGCAGGGGAGGGTCTTCGCGCTGATGGCATCCATGTCCGTGGGGGCCGCCCCCATAGGCATGGCGTTCGCCGGGCCGATCGCCGACAGCATCGGCATCCAGGCATGGTTCCTGATCGCAGGGATCCCTACCGCTTTGATCGGCGCGACCGCGTTCCTCCTGCCCAGCGTCATGGGGATCGAGGATCCAGCGAGCCAACCGGGTCACGGGCAGGATGTCGTCGAGGTCTCCGCATCCAAAGAGACCGATGGTTGACGATGAATGTGACTTCGCTTACTAACCGATCAGCTTCAGTTCCTTTCCTATGGCAGAGAACCTCTCGATGGCGAAGTCTAGGTCCTCCCTGGTCAAGGCGGCGTTCATGATCGTCCTGATCCGGGCCTTGTCCTTGGCCACCATGGGGAAGACGATCGGCAGGGCGAACACCTGTTCCTCGATCAACCGTTGGCTCAGTTTCTTGGCGGTTATAGTGTCACCAACCATGACCGGGGTGATCGGCGTTTCGCTCCGTCCCAGATCGAAACCCAGTTGCCTCATGGCTTTCTTGAAGTAATTGGTGTTCTCCCACAGAGATAGTACGTGCCCTGGTTCCTGTTCCAGCACGTCAATGGCTGCGGTGCAGGCGGCCGCCACCGCCGGCGGATGCGACCCGCTCAGCAGCCATGTGCGGCTCTTATTCATCGCAAAACGGACCAGGTCCTCCGAACCAGAGATATGTCCTCCGACAACACCATAGGCTTTGGAGAACGTCCCCATCTCGACATGGACCTCCTCGTGGGTCAGGTGATAATGGGAGACGATGCCGCGGCCGCCCTCTCCCAGGACTCCCTCACCGTGGGCGTCGTCGACATACAACATGGCCCCATGTCCCTCAGCCAGTCTGGCGATCTTGTCCAGGGGGGCGATGTCACCGTCCATGGAGAAAACGCCGTCGGTTATTATCAGGATCCTCCGATACGGCGGAGAGTGCTTCTCGATCTCGTCGAGCTTCCTGGCAAGGTCATCAGCGTCCCCATGCCGATAGACCTCGCGGTCGGCGTATGAGAGCCTTACCCCGTCTATGATGCTTCCATGGTTAAGTTCATCGCTGACTATGACGTCTCCCTTTCCAACCAGTTGGGGTATCAGTCCGGCATTGGTGGCGAAGCCTGTCTGGTAGACCAATGAGGCGGGCGTTCCCTTGAAACGAGCGAGGCGTCTTTCTAGCTCTAGATGGAGGTCCAGCGTGCCGGCGATCGGCCTGACCGAGCCAGAACCAGCTCCGTGAGTCCGGACGGCGCGGATCGCCACCTCCTTGAGCCTGGGATGGTTGCTCAGCCCCAGATAGTTATTGGAACAGAACATCAACACCTTCTTTCCATCGACCATGCACCATGCGGTGCTCGGCCCCTCCAGCTCCCTTATCTTCCAGTCCAGGTCGCTCTTGACCAGTTCTTCATATTCGTCTTTCATGAATGATGTCGGGTCGCGCAATTCCATTCCTCCCAATCCGATCAATCCTGTCATACATCCTTCAGTTTTCTTTCCAGTCGAGATAGCATATCCTCTACCATTTCTTCCCGGTCGAAGTATGGTTTCCATCCCCAGTCCTGCCTGGCCTCGGAATCGTCCAACGATCTGGGCCAGGAGTCGGCGATCTGCTGCCGGCTATCCGGGCGGTATTCGACTGAGAAGCCGGGCATTCGGCTCTTGATCGATCCCGCCAATTCACCTGCGGAGAAGCTCATTCCAGCCAGGTTGTAGGCGTCGTGTCGGCGGACCTGGTCCCGGTGGGATTCCATGAGCTGGACCGCAGCGTTGATGCAATCAGGCATGTAGAGCATGGGTAGCGCCGTGTCCTCTCTGACGAAGCACACATAATGTCCATGGAGGATCGCCTCATAGAAGATGGCTACCGCATAATCGGTCGTCCCTCCTCCCGGAGGGGTTTCAGAACTGATGATCCCCGGGTACCTGACGCTGCGGGTGTCCAGACCATACTTCAGAAAATAATAGTTTGAGAGCAGCTCTCCGGCAACCTTGGTCACGCCATACATGGAGGTCGGTCTGAGGGCCGTGTCCTGCGGGGTCAGGTTTCGCGGTGAGGTCGGTCCGAACGCGGCGATGGAACTGGGCCAGAAGACCCTATCGACCCGAACGGAGAGGCTGGCGTCTAGCACGTTCTTAAGCGAGGTCATATTGATGTTCCAGGCTTCCTGCGGCCTCTCCTCTCCCACCGCCGACAGCATCGCCGCCAAATGGTAAACCTGGTCGATCCCTTCCTTTTTCATCGTTTCGGAAAGGGCCCCAAGGTCCATCAGATCCAGCGTCAAGAAAGGGCCAGCATCCTCCATCTCCCTGGTGGGCTTTCTTACATGCCCCGCGGCGACCACGTTGTCCCGACCATATCTCTTACGTAGCTCAGGCACCAACTCTGATCCGATCTGACCGGTCGCCCCGGTCACCAGAATTCTGCCAGAAGGACCCGGTTCCGATGATGACATTCATGGGTGTCTTTGAGCCCGATGCATTTAACCGTTCCGTCAGGGACGGTCGAACACCAGGTTCTTTGGCGCATCACACCTTCCAATACCCGGCAGCGACCTCGCTTACCTTTCCGCCAACGTTCACAACGATCTCTCCAGCAGATTCAGCTGCCTTCAGGTATAGGGTCGACGGCCTTCCAATCTCATAGCCTTGGCCCACCTTTGTCTCAAATCCCGGTGAACCCTGATAGCGATTCTTGACCAGGTATGCGGCCAAGCAACCGTTGCCGCTTCCCGTCGCAGGATCCTCGGCGATCCCCTCAAGAACGGGGAAGACCCTTACACTGAAGTCCTGACCAGGCTCCTGACCTTCGGGAACGAATGCCAGAGGTATGAACGGCTCTCCTCCGGAGATCATCGAACGGAGGGCGGTCTCGTCGATCTTTATCTTCCTCAGGACATCCAGCGAACGGAGCGGGACGATAACGAACGGCAGGCCTGTGGACACTATCTCTGATGGCCATCGGTCGTCGATGTCCCTCTCCCTAAGACCTAGCATTCCTGCCACCTCGTTCGGTTCGAATCTTTTGCCGAATTCGGGGGGCCGCTGCTTCATCCATGCCATTCCAGGCTCCTTGGGGAACGTGACAGGGATCTGGCCCACCTTCAAATTTAGGACGACCCTTTCGACCTTTCTTTTGATGAGCTTCTCTCGTATGAGGTAGGCGGTGCCCAGGGTCGGATGTCCGGCGAATGGTATCTCCTCGCCCGGAGTGAAGATGCGGACATCGTATCCTCCCCGATCCTCTTGTCTTGATGTGATGAAAGTTGTTTCAGAAAAATTCGTTTCCTTGGCTATCTTCTGCATCTGGCGACCATCCAGCCTGCCGAAATCGAGGAACGTGGCCAGCTGATTCCCCTCAAGAGGTTTTTCCGAGAAAACGTCGGTGATGAAGAAACGGATGTTCATTGGTAACGACCGGGCATTCAATGCCTCTCTGAAAGATATATCCTGCGAAGACCCGTTGTCCATGTCTATGACTATGGATTACGAAATCTTCGATAATTCAGAGTTAATGTTCAATAATCTACAATATTTCATAGTGGTTGATATTATATATTATAGCTTACATCGAATTACCAAGGTGAAATGAATGACGATGTACTGTAACCAGTGCCAGCAGACCGCCAAAGGGGTAGCATGCACGGTAAAGGGGGTTTGCGGGAAGGACGAGGACATACAGAGCCTCCAGGAACTGCTGATCTATGGGTTGAAGGGCATAGCCGCCTATGCCTATCACTGCCGGGTCCTGGGATACAAGGACGAGGAGGTCGATGCCTTCATGCACGAGGCCCTCTTCAAGACCCTTACCAATGTCGATTTCTCGCTCGAGGACACGTGGAACACGGTCCTCAAGGCAGGCATGATGAACTTCAAGATAATGCAGCTTCTGGACAAAGCGAACACCGAGCATTTCGGTCTCCCAACGCCGGTTACAGTGAACACCGGGACGGTAAAGGGTCCCGGGATACTGGTCACGGGACACGACCTGCTTGACCTGGAAGAGCTCCTGAAACAGACCCAGGGAACTGGGGTGAACGTCTATACCCATGGAGAGATGCTCCCAGCTCATGGATATCCGGTGCTTCGCAAGTACAAGAACCTGATCGGCAACTACGGCTCGGCCTGGCAGAAGCAGAAGACGGATTTCGCGGAGTTCGGCGGCCCTATCCTGACCACCACCAACTGCGTGCTGATCCCTCCGGAATCCTATAAGGACCGGCTCTATGCCACCGGCATAACCGCACTGGAGGGGGTGAAACACATCCCCGACAGGAAGGATTTCTCTCAGATTATCGAGCATGCCAAGAGTATCGGGGACCTTCCGGAACGCCCAGGCACGACGCTCTCCACCGGTTTCCATCACAAGGCGGTGCTGGGTCTCGCCCCTCAGATCGTTGATGCGGTCAAAGGTGGGAAGATCAAGCATTTCTTCCTGATCGGAGGATGCGATGGCGCAACCCCGGGCAGAAACTACTACTCGGAGATGGCGGACAAGGTGCCGTCAGACAGCGTCATCATGACCCTGGCCTGTGGAAAATATCGTTTCAACGATCGGAAGTTCGGTTCGATAGACGGCATCCCCCGTTATCTGGACATCGGCCAATGCAACGATACCTACTCCGCCATAATATTGGCCGTGGAGCTTTCGAAGGCTTTCAATGTGTCCGTGAACGAGCTGCCGCTGAGCATCGTCCTCTCATGGTTCGAGCAGAAGGCCGTGGCCATCGTGCTTACGCTGCTAGCCTTGGATATCAAGAACGTCCGGGTGGGCCCCACTCTGCCTGCCTTCGTCTCTCCGAACAACTGGAAGATGATCCAGGACAAGTACGGATGGAAGGCGATCGGGAACGTCGACCAGGACCTGAAGGATATGCTGTCCAAGTGAATCAGGCCATAGGGTCCTGTGCGGCAGGCCATTTTCCTTCCCTCGCAAACCTCTTAACTTATTTTTATCAATCTGGATACTTGCGTTCGTGGTTTTTTATAACCTGGCGTGTTGAATGCGAAGGATGGTCGACATCCTGCCCCTGGCAATGCTCGTTTTCGGTCTGACCATCATCGATGGCACATTGGCCTTCGCGGCATTCGCCAGGAGCAGGAGACAATATCGACACGCCTTCGTTGCCCTTATGGCCATGGAGATAATGATGGCATGGGGATACCTCCTGGACGTGAACGCCCCGGATTTGGCCGAAAAGCTCCTGTGGAACAATCTGGAGTATGTGGGTTACCTTGGGGCGGTGCCAGTCTCGTTCATATTCTGTGTCCTGTTCATAGGAAGCAGATGGATGACCTCGAGAAAAATGGTCGGGCTTCTGGTCGTACCCATCATCCTATGGTTTTCGGTGGTCTTTAACCAGTTCCACAATCTTTTCTATGCCGACGTCACGATCTCTAACAACGAATTCATATCATTCTCAGCCGATTACGGGCCCCTGTTCTATGTCTACGTGGCGCTAACCCTGGTGGTCGTCTTCGCTGCCCTCGGAACCCTGATCCGAAGGTACCTCAGCACCACAGGCCAGCATCGCAAGCATGTAGGAATCGTGATGCTTGCCACGATGATACCGTTGGCGACCACCATCCTGAACTACATCGAGGTAGCATCCATTCCTGGACCTTTCCTCGTTATTGCGGGGCTATTCGTCAGCGGGATCCTTCTTTACATCGGTGCCTTCGGGTTCGAAATGTTCGAGATAGTCCCCTTCGCCTTCGACCGGGTAGTGGGGACGATTCAGGACAGCGTACTGGTGCTCGATGAAGGAGGTTCCATCCTGTTCATGAACCAGAGTGCAGAAAGGATTGCAGGAACGACCAACGACAGCTCATTCCATCGTACTCTCAGAGAGGTCATGCCAGGAGGAGACGTGCTATCGGATGCCGTGTCCAAAGGCGAAACCAACTTCTGCTTCGAACCAGACCCAGGGCGATTCTTCGATGCTTGCTTCAGGACCATAAGGGACCCCGGTCAGCGGGCGGTAGGCAAACTCGTTATCCTTCATGAAGTGACGGAGAACAAGAAGGCCAACGATCTGGCAAAAGAGGCGGAGGAGAAGACCCAGATCCTGAATTCGATCACCCGGCACGATATTACGAACCAATTGCTGGTGATCGACGGGAACGCGGAACTATTACGGGCCAGGATAGCGGACGATACGGTTAGGAGGCAGCTCTCCCTGATCATATTGGCCACTAAGAACATCACCCAGCAGATGGCCTTCCTGAGGGACTATCAGGCGATAGGCGTCAAGGACCCTTCATGGCAAAAGATCGATGAGATGATTTCGCAGGTACACCTACCGCTCTCCGAAAAAGGAGTGGTGGTGCGGACTGACACCAGGAACGCAGAGATATTGGCCGACCCCCAGTTCGAAAAGGTCTTCTACAATCTGATTGACAATTCACTGACCCATGGTAAGGGCGTCTCCCTCATCGATATCTCATTGACGGAATCGGCTGACTCCATCGGACTGATCTACAAGGACGATGGTCAGGGCATCTCAAAAGAAAGCAGGTTGCATCTGTTCGAGATGAGCGAGGACGGAGACCATGGAGCAGGCCTGTTCCTATCAAAGAAGATACTGGCAATAACGGGCATGACCATTACCGAGGAGGGCGAACCGGGAAAGGGCGTTAGGTTTGTGATCCGGGTGCAACGTTCTAAGGTCCGTTTCCCGCGGTCTGAACCCGAAAAGGTTCAATGACCGTTATTCCCACGGCGCTGAAGGAACTTCCCGAAGTCCTCCTGCCTGAGACGGACCACCCGCCATTCCTTGAGTATCCTAGCACCAGTGCTTTCATAGAAACTGATGGCGTCCGCGTTCCAGTCCAGAACGTTCCACTCCATCCTGCCGCACTCTTTTCTCTGGGCTTCAGCCAGACAGAACTCGAGCAGCTTGCTCCCCACCCCGTGTCTGCGATACTGGTCGAGCACGAAAATGTCCTCAAGGAACAATGTCGGTCGGGCCAGGAAGGTGGAGTAGGTGAAATAGTAACAAGCATAGCCAACCGGAACCTCCCCCATCATGGCGAGATGGGCGACCAGATATGGGCGCTCCGAACTTTGGTCCTGCTTTAGTCTGGACACAGCTTCATCGGTTGGCGGTTCCAGGTGTTCGAACCGAGCCAATTCCGTGATCAGGTATGCAAGCGCATCGGCATTCCGTCCATCGACGTTCACTATCGTGATTTCCGTTCCTAAGGCCCCCTGTATGATTGACCTGACATCGAATCGAAATATAAAACAGGAAGTGTATGGCCCCTACCAAAGCAGATCATCTGTGAACTTTCCTGAATCTGCGGATGAATCTGATTTTTCAGAATAATACATATAGTTTGATTACTCATCACGTTCGGAGAACATGAAGACAAAAGCAAGTTCCTGCGGACCTGACCCGGCGTGCGAGGAATATCGTGTGGAGTCCATAGTCAGCGTCGATGAAAGGGGACAGATGGTCCTTCCCAAGGATATCCGGGAGAAGGCCGGCATCAAAGCGGGCGACAAGCTGGCGCTGGTCACACTGGAAAAGAATGGCAAGGTATGCTGCATCCATCTCATGAAGGCGAACGAGCTTGCCGGAAAGGCCAAAGAAGTGGTCACCGAGACCATCGGGATCTGAGGTGACAGGCATGTCAGAGATCATGCATGCTGATTACGCAATGGACAGGAAGAGCAAAAAGGACCATCTGACTGCCAGGATCGGCTATCATCGCTACTCGCATCTGGTCAAGCCAGGTCTCTACTCCTTAGGCAGCCCAGGCCCGGAATCTCCGGTCTTCGTAACCGCTAATTACACTCTCAGCTTCGATGCCCTTCGCACCTCGATCAAAGGCATAGACGGCTACATCATGGTGCTGGACACCAAAGGGATCAACGTCTGGTGCGCAGCTGGAAAAGGCACCTTCGGTACCGCAGAGGTCATCAACCGGGTGCGGGAGACGGAGCTCTCCAACGTCGTCACCCACCGGAGGCTGATCCTACCCCAGCTGGGAGCCCCCGGCGTCTCGGCGCACGAGGTGCAGAAGGAGACCGGATTCAGAGTGGACTTTGGGCCAGTGCGCGCCGTCGATCTCCCTCGTTATCTGGAGCATGGTCCGGACGCGGAGATGCGCAAGGTGAAGTTCCCTTTGAAGGACCGGATCGTATTGATACCGGTGGAGATCGTGCAGTCATTGATCATCATGGCCGTGGCGGCCTTGGTCCTGTTCATAATGGGAGGATTGGTGCCAGCCCTGATGGCGATCACGGTGGTCCTGTCAGGCACGGTGCTGTTCCCAATACTGTTGCCCTGGTTGCCGACCAGGGACTTCAGCTCAAAAGGGATAGTGCTCGGTACGATAATGGCCCTGCCGTTCATTGCCAATACGGTGCTGACAAGGGGCTCGGACCCTTATTGGATCACTGCCCTGTTCATAGTGGCCGATGCACTTCTGATCGCCCCCGGGGTCGGTTACCTGGCATTGAACTTCACCGGTTCCTCGACATTCGCCTCAAGGACCGGTGTCAAGCGGGAGATATTCCGGTACATACCGATAATGGTCGGAATGTTCATAATCGGAGGAATACTATTCGCCGTTGCAGCTCTGTCGTCGTTCGCGGGGTGGTAAGATGGAAGGAAGTTTACTGATCCAAACCAACAACCAGATAGACGTCAAGAAGGCCCGAAACTCCCTGATGCTCATGCCTCACCGTTGTTCCGGATGCGGAAGGTGCGTCGAGGTCTGCCCGCACGGCGTATTCGAGATCCAAAGCCGCAAGGCAAAGATGGTCAACGCAGATGACTGTATGGAATGCGGGGCCTGTCAGGTCAACTGTGTCAGCGGAGCCATCAAGGTTGAGAGCGGCGTTGGATGTGCTCATGCCATGATCCACGCAGCGCTTACCGGCAAAGAGGTCTCATGTGGCGGCCCTGGTGGTTGCTGTTGAGCTCTAAGTCATTCTTTCTTGTCTCGCGGCGACTTGAGGAACATGGCACCTCAGCCATCAACAGCGAAAGGATTATGCCATTCGGCTTCGTGCCGGTATGTGCATGGACGAAGTAAGAAGAGCGGCGGAGAGGGCCAAACTGGCATCGCTTCGGCTACAGAGCATGCCGGCGCAGGTGCGTAACCGGGCCCTGAACGAGGTGGCAATATCCCTCAAGCGCAGCGAGGAAGCGATAGTGGAAGCCAACCAGGCCGATCTGCGGAACGCAGAGAGGATCAATCTGGCCACGCCCCTTCTCAAGCGTCTCAAATATGATCATCATAAGATCGAGGAGTCGATCGCCCAGATAGAATCGTTGATCCAACAGGATGATCCGATCGGAAGATCCATCTCAAAGACGGAGCTGGACGACGGCCTGATCCTGAACAAAGTCACCACCCCCATCGGCGTGGTCGCCGTTATATTCGAATCAAGGCCGGACGCCCTGGTCCAGATATCCACCCTTTGCATCAAGTCAGGAAATGCGGTCATCCTGAAAGGCGGTTCCGAGGCCAAGGAGACCAACTCAGCGCTTGCCAAGGCCATCGTGGAGGGCATAATGCATGCTGATGAGGGTTTCAAGGACTCGGTACAGCTGCTGTCAACCCGGGAAGAGGTCAAGGAACTCCTCGACCAGGACGACCTGGTGGACCTGATAATACCGCGCGGATCCAACCAGTTGGTCCGTTCCATCCAGGATTCCACGAGGATACCGGTCCTCGGTCATGCCGCCGGTGTTTGCCATACCTACGTGGACAAGGACGCCGATGTGGACATGGCGGTGAACGTTGCCTTCGATGCCAAGTGCCAATACCCAGCGGTATGCAATGCGATGGAAACGCTGCTGGTGCATGAGGACATCGCCAAGGAGTTCCTCCCGCGAATGGCCAAGAGATATTCTGAAGCCCATGTCGAGATCCGAGGGGACGAAAAGACCAGGCAGCTGATCGAGGCGAGCCCGGCCACCGAGGATGACTGGAACGCCGAGTACAACGATCTCGTCCTTTCTGTCAAAACGGTCTCCTCTTTGGAGGAGGCGGTAGATCACATCAACAGGCACGGTTCCCATCACACCGATGCCATCATAACCCAGGACGAGGGGAGGGCCAACCGGTTCATGGACACGGTGGACTCTGCTTCGGTCCTGTGGAATTGTTCCACCCGGTTCGCGGATGGGTTCCGCTATGGGCTGGGCGCAGAGGTCGGGATAAGCACCAACAAGACCCACGCCCGCGGGCCGGTCGGCCTGGAGGGACTGGTCATATACAAGTATCGCCTATCCGGAAAAGGACAGGTCGTCGCCGATTACGCCGACGGCACCAAACAGTTCACGCACAGGAAGATCAAATGAGAGCCCTGGAAGCGAAGCGAGTGGTAATCAAGATCGGCACGAACACCATCTGCAAGGATGACGGTACCGTAGATTCTTCCTATCTGGAGAACGTGGCCCGCCAGGTCGTTCTATTGGAAAAACAAGGGGTCCAGAGCATAATCGTTACCTCAGGCGCGATCGGTTCCGGGGCGGCCGAGCTTGGTCTGGAGGATGCCCGTAAGGACGTGGCCCGCAAACAGGCGTGCGCGGCGGTTGGGCAAGCCATACTTATGATGGCCTGGAGGGACGCCTTCAAGAAGCACGGGAAGAGCGTCGGCCAGGTCCTTCTGACATACGGTGCGTTCTCCGACCGGAAGCGATACCTGAACCTGCGGGCCTCCATCGATGAACTGTTCCGGCTCGGGGCCATCCCGGTCGTGAACGAGAACGATGTCATATCCACCGATGAGATCGAGGAGATCTTCGGGGACAACGACAAGCTATCGGCACTGGTGGCCAGCAAGATCGATGCCGACCTGTTGATCCTGCTGACGGACGTGGAAGGGCTGTATGACCGGAATCCGGACGCCGATCCGAACGCCAAGCTCATCCACACTGTCGATGAGATCACGAAGGACATCGAGCGCATCGCCGGGTCCCATCGCAACGAGAGGAGCGTCGGAGGCATGAAGACCAAGATCAACGCGGCCAAGATATCAATGCAATCGGGCTGCAACATGGTCATCGCCAACGGGCGAGCCAAGGACATCATCGTTCGGGTGGTCCAGGGAGAGGATATCGGAACGCTGTTCTCTTCCAAGGCCAAGTACAGCAACAAGGAGCGATGGATCCTGTTCGCCTGTCCGCGTGGTAAGATCACCGTGGATGCCGGGGCACAGAAGGCATTGCGCGAAGGGAACAGCCTACTGCCATGCGGCATCACATCGGTCGAGGGCGAGTTCAAAGATGGGGACGTAGTCCGCATCGGCGATTTTGCCAAGGGCATCGCCAACTTCTCATCCATCGCCATGCCGGAACTGATCGAACAGTGCAAGGCCGAGAACGGTGCCGGTCAGAAGGTTGCCAACAGCAAGGTGGCGGTGGACGGTCACAACATCGTTATCTTCGATTGAACGTGGCTAGCTTCTTTTTAATAATCCGTTCGGCCTTAGCGGATGGGATGACAGGTCCCACATACCTGCTGATCGCCTTGGTGGTGTTCGTCCTGGTCAACGGGGCAGCCTTCCTGCTTTTCCGCAAGGACAAGTTGAGAGCGAGGAACAACGGATGGAGAACTCCTGAAGGCAGATTGCTGACGGCCGCGTTCTTCGGACCATACGGCAGCTACCTGTCGATGCTGAGATACCGGCACAAGACCAAGCACGCCAAGTTCCTTCTGGTCCCGTTATTCGTGATCCTGCAGACCGCGCTTCTCGTGTTCCTTATCATGCGTTATTGGACCTGCCTGGTCTGATCAGGTCAGAAGTCCTCATTTCTTCTCGAAACCCTCGACCGACGCCGGCAGGCATTCCAACACAGCGGCCAGGCCGGAAAGGTGAAGGTTCATCGCGACCGCTTCGAGTACCTCATTCCTGGAAGCACCCGCCGTTCTGGCCATCATCGAGTGGAACATGACCCCTCTCGGATTTCGATTGGCCGTCTGGATGGCGATATTGATCAGCTGTTTGGTCTTCTGATCGAGCCCTTCGAGCCGCCTCTGCGCGTCTACCAGCTGGTCGAATTTGTCTGCCAATTCCGGGAACTCATCCTTGAACAGCTGCATCGGGTTCTTATCCATGGCCTGCGGAGCGATGTTCTCTCGGATAATTGCTTTGACGCCTCCGGTCATTGATGGCTATTCTTCAGTGCCTGCTCCAGGTCCTCAATCAGATCGTCCTTGTGCTCGATGCCGACCGACAGCCGGATCAGATTGTCGCCGATCCCTGCTTTCAGCCGTTCCTCCCTCGGCATCATCCTGTGCGTCATGGAGGACGGATGCTCGATCAGCGATTCGACCCCTCCAAGGCTCTCGGCAAGCGCGAATATTCGTGTCGATTCCGTGAGTTTTATTGCCGATGCGCTGTCATTCACCTCGAAAGAGACCATGCCCGAATATCCTTTCATCTGCCGTTTGGCCAATTCGTGGTCAGGGTGTGAGTCAAGGCCAGGGAACAAAACCTTCTTGACCAGTTCGTGCGAGGACAGGAAATCGGCGACCGCTCTGGCGTTCTCCTCGTGCCTTTGCATGCGCAATGCCAGTGTCTTGATGCCCCTCAGCGTCAGGAACACGTCGAAGGGGCCCGGTATGGCTCCGGTAGTCCTCTGATACTTCTTGAGTCTCCCTAGGAGCTCTTTGTCCTTTGACACCAGGGCCCCTCCGATCACGTCGCTGTGCCCGGCGATGTATTTTGTGGTCGAATGCACGACGACGTCAGCACCCAGATCCAGAGGGCTCTGGAAATAGGGACTGGCGAAGGTGTTGTCCACCACGACGATGGTATTCGGATTAAGCCGATGGGCATTCTCGGAGATGTACCGTATGTCATAGACGCGCAACGTCGGGTTCGTCGGAGTTTCCAGCCATATCATTTCCTTTCCTGCCTTCAGTTCCTGCTCCATCGATCTATGGTCGTGAAAGTCCAGGTAGGTCACATTCACCCCGAACTGAGGGAAGCATTCATTGAACATCCTGTAGGTGCCGCCGTAGATATCGTTGCATGCGAGCACGCGGTCCCCGGTCTTAAGCAAGAACAACAGTGCCGTCTCAGCCGCCATGCCTGAACTGAAAGCCAATCCTCCGCTCCCGTTCTCCAGCACGGCCAGGCGCTCCTCCAACGCTGCCCGGGTCGGATTACCGGCCCTTGAATAGTGATAACCTCCTGGAAGATCGTCCATCTTGTTTCTGGCGAACGTGCTGGAGAGGTGAATGGGAACAACCACATCGCCGTTCTGGAACCTACCGTGCTCCTCCCCGACATGTATGGCCTTGGTCTCGAAACGCATGCAAAATCACGTCCGCGATATCAACCGGTCTGCGACGTTAATGTACTTTTCATTCAGGGAAGAGGCAATCATCTCTGGGACCGACTTCGTCGGACCATTGACGGACAGAACAGGAAAAAATAGGGGCACTCGGCCAGTGCATGCGGTCGGTGCCCGTGGGAGCAGCCTCGGTAAGGCATGGCCGCCGTTGACAGCCTATCAGGCCGGGGATCTCAACGTCGGCACCTTCCGATGCCAAGCTAAATCGATGAAACTGAGGTTATTTAATCGAAACTGATGTGGTTTCGATTTGTGAACGGTCATTTCCGGATCGAGAAACATTCGATACGTTACATCGCCTCTAGGAAAGCTATTATGGGGGTCGGTGGATGACATCGACTGATTGCGATGAATGTTCTCATCCTAGACGGGTCGCGGCAATCTATCCCTGCCCTGGAAAATGTCAAAGCGGAGCTGAGGGAACGGATCGAGGGCAAGGACCATAAGCTGGAAGAGATCGTCCTCCGGGACAACAATATGAGAAGGTGCACTGGGTGTTTCGGATGCTGGGTAAAACGGCCCGGTCTTTGCGTCTATGAGGATGATAGCCAAAAGGTGGCCAGCTGCATCGCCAACACGCAGTTCATGGTCATGCTCACGCCGATCACGTTTGGCGGCTACAGCAGCCTGCTCAAGAACGCGCTCGACCGGCAGATTCAGACGGTCCTACCTTTCTTCAAAAAGACGGAAGGAGAGGTGCACCACGCCCTGAGATACGAATCATACCCGACAATGTTGGTCGTGGGATCGATCGATAAGGAGGACAAGCTCCATGAGAACGTGTTTGCCAGACTGGCGAAGCGCAATTCCATCAACGGACACGCTCCGAAATCCAATTCCCTGGTCGTCTACGACATGGAAACAAGAGAGGAGGTCTCGCACAAGCTCGACCTCGTGCTCGACGGCATGGGGGTTCTGCAATGACCCTCAAGAGCGCGTTGCTCCTCATCGGGAGTCCGAAACCCAAAGGCGGTACCTCCATGGTCATGGCGGAATACCTCGCCTCCAGGCTGAGGGAGATCAATGTCGAGGTGGAGATCAAGCATATACACCAGGCGATCGATGGTGGCAAGGAGGACGATCTATTCGAGGCCGTCGACCGAGCTGAAGCGGCAGTCCTGTTGTCCCCATTGTATGTGGACAGCCTACCATCGGGGGTGATCCATTTCTTTGAGCTGTTCCTGGAGAGAAAGGGACCGAAAGGCGGCAAAGGCAAGCCGTTGTACGCCATCATCAATTCAGGATTCCCAGAATCCGTCCAGAGCACTGTTGCGCTGGAAATATGTGTGCTTTTCGCACGGGACACAGGATTCACCTGGAACGGAGGCGGAGCGCTGGGGGCGGGACCGATACTTGAGGGTAAGACCCTGGAGGAGTCCGGTGGGCGCACCAAGAACCTCAGGGCAGGGCTGGCCCTATTGGCAGTATCGATGTCACTGGGAGGTGGGCTTTCGAAGCAGGCGAGGGACCTGATCGGCAGGCCGCTGGTCCCGAAGTTCCTCTACGTGTATTTCAGCAACAAGATGTGGAAAAAAACGGCCGAAGCGAACGGGGTGGGCGATAGGCTCTATGACCGACCGCTGGCCAACAAATGAAAGCCTGCGATACCTTCAAAAAGGGCTTGACATATTCTAACACGCTCCGTCATCTCCCTGGAGGGCAGGTGATGGAATGAGATTGATCGAGGCATCATAATGGCAAACAAACCGATGGTCTGGATGGACGGCAAGATGGTCGAACAGGACAAGGCTTACGTGCCGCTAATGTCCCATGCCCTGCACTATGGCAGCGGCGTCTTCGAGGGCATACGCCTGTATGATACGAAAAAGGGGCGGGCCATCTTTCGGCTGCAGGACCACATCGTCCGTCTGTTCAACTCATCAAAGATTCTGGACATGAAGATCCCTTACACCGTCGAGGAGATATGCGAAGCGACCCGTGAGGTGGTCAGGCAGACCAAGACGGACATTGACTACATACGTCCGATCGCATACTATGGGCTGGGCGAGCCAGGCAAGATCGTCCTTAACCCAGCGAAGTTCAAGGTGAACGTCGCAGTGGCCACCGCGAAGATGGGGACCTACATGGGCAAGGAACAGCTGGAGAAGGGAGCCAACATCATGACCTCCTCCTGGGAGAAGCCTTCGAACAAGTCCACATCGCTACAGGCCAAGATCTGCGGCAACTATGTGAACTCGGTCATCGCCAAGATCGAGTCCAATCAGCACGGGGCGGATGAAGCGCTCATGCTGAACTCGAACGGGACCGTCGCGGAAGGACCGGGCGAGAACATGTTCATCGTCCGGCACGGAAAGCTCATCACCCCGCCGATAACCGCGGGCGTCCTGGAAGGAGTGACCAAGGACTCCGTAATCACCATCGCCAAAGATCTTAAGATCGAGGTCGTTGAGCGCGACATCACCAGAGGAGAGATATTCATCGCCGACGAGTTCTTCATGACCGGCACCGCGGCAGAGGTCACTCCCTGCAGCTACCTGGACGGACGCATGATCGGGGACGGAAAGGCAGGGCCCATCACCAAGAAACTCCAGACCGCGTTCTTCAAGGCCGCCAGAGGCCAGGACAAGAAGTATGACAAGTGGCTCGACTACGTTGACCAGTAAGGCGCATGGGCCGGGTGATCCCCGGTCGCCGCCAAACACATTCCATCTATTCTTACTGATCCGGTTTTTCGGAGTTGTTGCGGACCTTATATCTCAGGTACAGCAGACCGCCTTCGTATTTTTTGGTGCCTAGCAGGTCCATCTCTATCGCTTTGTCCTCATCTCCCAGATCGGGGGCGATGAACATTGAACGGTTCGTACTTCCTCCCACTGCTAAGGGATGGATCAACAGGTGCACCTCAGAGACCAGCTTCTGACGCAGAAGCGCACCGTTCAAGTTACCCCCGCTGTCCACCCTGATCCTTTTGGCGCCGAACTCCGTTCCTAGCCACTCCAGGGCCACGGTCAGGTCCACACGGTCATCCCCGAACGAGGCGTATCTGACCTTCCTTTCCTTCAGGTACTCCAAGTATTCCTTCGGTGTCGAGGCGGAGACCAGCGCCACCGCTTCCTTCCAGTACGGTTGATTTCGAAGATTGTTCCAGCACCTGATGCGGCCTTTACCGTCGACGATCGCGACGGTCAGTCTCTTATCTTTCGGATCGTTCTTTGGAACATAGGCGTCCGCATCGGTGTCCGTCAGGCCCGCTGATACTATCGTCTCGCTGCCAACCAAGATCACCTCCGTATTCATCTTGGCCGCGATCGAATAGTACGTTCCAATGTCGAAACTGCAATGGTCCATTCTTCCATCTGCGCTCACTGCGTTATAAACGACGACTTCCGGCATCACTTAGATCCCCAAAATTAATACCGATCGTCCTTTCAAATCGTTTTGTATCGCATCGTTGAAAGTGCTCATTCCACTTAAACGAAGGTCTGGGGATTCGGGATTTTTATCATGTTGATCTTCCAGTCAAGAATGAATATCTGTTCTGCGTTGTTCCCAGCGCTGGTGAACCATTGGACGAGAGGCAGATATCCCTCCTCCTTGAAGGAGGTAAATTCGACACTGTCAAGCTTGTGGTAAGGCACGCGGAGCGGCCGCTTTACAGGACCGCGAAAGCTCCCAACGGTGTTAGCATAACGGAGAAAGGCATGAGGGACGCGGAGAGACTGGGCGTCATTCTTGAGAGGAATGGTATCAGGATGGACGGATGTTCCTCCAGCATTGTCCGCCGTTGTATCCAGACAGCGGAACTCATCGCTTCCGGCAATCGATACCGACAGCCCCTGGTGACCAGCGATTCCCTTGGCGGTTCCCCGCTCTTCATGGACGACAGCGAAGCGCTGGACAGAACGCTGGACACCTGTTCGATCGAGGACATCATCGGCAGGCAGCTGGCGAAGGACAAGGTGGCCGGTCTGAAGGATGTCGAGACCGGCCTAAGGATATTCATGGGCAGGGTGCTCGCCGATCCATCCAGGTCATTCGAGGTCTTCGTCAGTCACGACCTCTTCGTATGCCCTTCCGTCCACTATCTGACCGCTACACCGTTCTCGACCGAAGGCTATACCGGTTTTCTGGAAGGGTTCTTCATCGCCGTTCGCGACGATCGGACCAAGATCCTATGGAACTCCCGGTGGTACGACGTCACGGACCGGCTAGGCCGTTTGTTCTCCCGGGGCGATGGCTCAGAGTAAAGACGCCGATAATTCGGCCATATATATGGTTTGAAACGGTCGTCCCATGGGCCATGAACCTCACTGAGGGGCGGTCATTCTGTCCTCCGTCTTCCATCTCCGGCTTTCAAGGTACCATCCGATCGCTAGCGCCGCGATCGACAGAGGCATTGCGATCACGATAGGATCGATGACCTGCCAGGGATTTCCCAGGACCGCATCATTTCCGGTAATGAATTTGCTGATCCCAAGCGGCTGGGATTCAGCGACGTGTACGAAGACCGTCCACAGGAACCATGCGGTGACCCCGACGACCAGGCTTGCTTTCGCTCCGATGAGCGAGACCCTTTTCGAGAAAAGTGCATGAGTGAATAACGGCAGGAAAGAGACCGCGCAGATCCCCATGAACATGGCCGTCGCCCGGGCGATGATGCTTCCAGGCATCACAAATGCCAACGCCACGCTAGCGATGATCATAACTCCGGTGCCAAGCTTGGTCGCGGTCATCGAGGATCTTGCCTGGCTGATCTTCTCATACGGGTCTTTGGCCTTGCGGTTCTTCAGGTGTATCCAAAGGTCATGGCCAGCGGCCGACCCCATGGTGTGGAAGATTGAACTGAGCGTTGACATGGCCGCTGCCAAGAGAGTCAGCATGAACAGGACGATGATGATATCCGGCATGGACGAGTTGATGAAAAGAGGAATGATCTTATCGGTATTGCCGGCCACTTCCGGCTGGGCCAGCGCGATCTTTCCGGTCTGTTGATAGAAATAGACATTGGTCAATGCCCCGACGGTGAAGGCGACCCCCGTCATCATGATTATGAACACTCCTCCGATCGGGACCGCCCGGTTCAGCGCCTTCGAGTCCTTGGCGGTCATGAAGCGGACTATGAGCTGCGGCTGCGCAAGCACGCCGATACCCACGCCCATGACTATGGTGGTGATCATCTTTAGCCAAACTGTGGAACC
This sequence comes from Methanomassiliicoccales archaeon, assembly GCA_036504055.1. Taxonomy (NCBI): domain Archaea; kingdom Methanobacteriati; phylum Thermoplasmatota; class Thermoplasmata; order Methanomassiliicoccales; species Methanomassiliicoccales archaeon. The sequence continues at coordinate 23,454 of DASXVU010000002.1, forward strand.
GAAGGTCGGCATCGATGTCCATCCGGTCATTCCTGCACTGGCAAGTCCGGACGGGACAAGGCTGGACATGTTCGTCAATGCTGTATGGGCGGTTGTCACTCCCCCGAGCATGCTATAGGTAAGGATCAGGACCGCGGTCATCCCTACCATCATCAGGATTCCCTGGAAGGCATCGGTGTACATGACACCCAGCAACCCTCCGAAGACGACATATAAGGCCGTTATGACGGCAAATCCGATCAATGCCCATTCGTATGGAACGCCCAGGACCACATTTATGAAGGAAGCTCCGCCGATAATGACCGCCGATGAATACAATGGCATCGACACCAGGATGAGAATGCTCGTCGAATACTGCATGAACGGTGATTGGAATCTCTTTCCCAGAAGGTCCGGGAAGGTGAGAGCGTTGAGCCTATGGCCCAGACGACGGGTCGGTTTCCCGAACACGATGAACGCCACCAGTATGCCCACCCCGATATTAAGCACAGTGAGCCAGATCACTCCCATGCCCAGCTGGGCGGCCACTCCGCCGAACCCGACAATGGCCGATGTACTGATGAAGGTGGCCCCATACGAAAGTCCGATGATCCAAGGGCTGACCTCCCTTCCGGCGACCAGAAAATGATCGCCACTCTTTGTCTTCTTCCAGGCGAGGTAAGCCAGGAACAAAGTGATCGCGATGTAGATTGCGGTAAAGACCCAAAACAATACGGTGTCCATCCTAATCGTCCTCCTTATTCCACATCATAACACCGTATGCCACGCAAAAGGCTGCCAGCCCAATAGCAATGGCATATGCTATCTGAATCTGTACGTCAACTATTCCGAACACCGAATCCCCCTCCTTTGAATGTGCAGACCCCTGATGGTGTGATATCCAGTCAGTGGTGAAACTTCACATTCATTGAGAACCAGTCAAGCGATGGTTCACATTCTCAATGAAATAAACTGAGATTATTTAAATGTTACATGCTAGTCCGGAACATGATACCTCGTAGCAAGCATTATGAACCAAGAAATAAGCCCCTTGCGGGGCAAAAAAATGTTTAGGCCAGTTCCGGTAGCAATCTGTCATTTCTCTTGTCCAGGTACCAACCGATGAACAGTGCCAGTATCGACAGGGGTATGGCAATGACCAGCGAGTCGACCACGGTCCATGAGGTTCCCGCGAGCAGGGAATCAGAGCCGAAGAGCGCCTTGCAGATGCCCAGGGCCGACGACTCTTTGGTGTGCACGAACGCAGTCCACGCGAACCAGGTCACAGCTCCGACCACCAGGCTCGACTTGGCCGCCAGGAGCGATACCTTCTTGGAGAACAGGGCGTGCGTGAACAGGGGCAGGAATGCCGCCGCGCACAGTCCCATGAACATCGCCGTGGCCCTCGCAATGATGCTGGGCGGCATGATGAAGGCGAGACCGACACTGGCTACGATCATGATCCCGGCACCCACCTTGTTGGCCCTCAGGGTGGAGCACTCCTCCAGTTCGCAGCGTTTGCTCTTGGGCATCAATCTCGTCGTCTTGAAGTGCCTCCAGACGTCGTGACCGGCCGCAGATCCCATCGTATGGAATATCGAACTGAGCGTTGACATGGCCGCTGCCAGGAGAGTCAGCATGAACAGGACGATCACTATGTCTGGCATTGCCCCCGAGTTGATGTAAAGCGGCATTATTTTATCCGTGTTGAGAACGCCATTAGTTGTTGCCATAACAGTGGAAATTTTCTGGTTATGGTCAAAGAAATAGACGTTGGTCAATGCCCCTACGGTATAGGCTACACCGGTCGTGAGGAGGATGAAGACAGCACCTATAGGTATGGCCCGATTCAACGCCTTAGAATCCTTTGCGGTCATGAAACGGACTATCAGTTGAGGTTGCGCCAGCACTCCGATGCCGACCCCCATGATGATCGTTGTCACCATTGTGAGCCATATGTCAGATCCGAAATTCGGCATCGTGGTCCACCCGTTCCAACCACCTTTTGTGAGGCTGCCAATTTGGGCTATGGCGGCGGGTTGATCTTTTAGAGCGGTTAATGCCGAGATTGCGTTGTCCACTCCACCCAATAGAGAGAATGTGATGATCAAGATCAACGACATGCCCAGGATCATAACGCCGCCCTGGAACGCATCGGTGTACATGACCGCGAGAAGACCGCCGAAGACGACGTACGCTGCCGTTATAAGGGCAAATCCCAACAATGCCGTGTTGTAATCCACGTTCAGCGTGACGTTGATGAACTGCGAGCCCCCGATCAGCACTGCCGACGAGTACAGTGGCATCGAAATCAGGATCAGGATGCCTGTGGCATACTGCATAAAGTGCGAGTTGTATCTCTTGCCGATCAGGTCCGGGAAGGTCATGGCCTTGAGCTTCTGTCCCAGCCTCCTGGTCGGTTTTCCGAATACAACAAAGGCGATCAATATGCCCAACGCGATGTTCAGGAACACCAGCCACATCAATCCCATGCCCAGCTGGGCGGCCACTCCGCCGAACCCGACGATCGCCGACGTGGAAATGAATGTGGAACCATACGATAGACCAATGACCCATGGGCTGACGTTCTTGCCAGCGAGAAGGAAATCCTCAGAGCTCTTGGTCTTCTTCCATCCATAGTAGGCCAGGAACAGAGTGATTGCGACATAACCTGCGGTGAACACCCAGAATGTTGCGGTGTCGACCATCTCAATCCTCTTCCTTATTCCACTTGAACCATCCGTAAACGACGCAAACTATCGTCACTCCGATCGCTAGCACATATGCTAGGATTATCTGTGGGTCCTCTATCCCGAACACCATCGAAATCCCCCCATTCGCACTCACAAGGCCGTTTCCTCCGGCGGCCAAGGACTCGCGACCGCAAGGTCGCAGTCGGATTGAGTTTTATAGGAATCGGAGTGGATGTATATTAATGTTACATGTTGTCCCGGTGCATGTTAACACGTGACAATGACCCTTCCCGTCTTCAGAGTCTGCGATTGTCTATGACGCGCTTGGCCTTGCCTTCGAACCGGGGCAGGGAACCAGGCTCGACCAGTTCTATGCATGCGTTGACCATGAGGGTGGTCCTCAGTTTGGAGGCGATCTTGTCCCGCAGGACCTCGATCTTGGCCATATCATCGACGAATCCCTCCGGCTTCAGCTCCACCTTCACGGTCATCTCGTCCAGGGCCCCGGTCCTCTCCACGATGATCTGGAACTCGTTCCCTAGTTGAGGCATTGACAATAGCACATACTCGATCTGCGAAGGGAAGACGTTGATCCCCCGGATGATCAGCATGTCATCGGACCGGCCGCTGATCCTCCCGATCCTCGGGTGCGTCCGTCCGCAGGCGCACGGCGTCTCATCCATGGTGGTTATGTCACCGGTCCGGTACCGGATGATCGGCAACGCCTCCTTCTGCAGCATGGTGATGACCAGTTCGCCCTTCTCGCCCGGACCGACCTTCTTGCCGGTCTTGGGATCGACGATCTCCACGAGCGCCAGGTCGCTCCACACATGCATGCCGTTCTGCCGCTCGCATTCGCACCAGAGCGGACCAGAGAGCTCGCTGGTGCCGTAGATATTAATGCCCCTGACTCCCAGAGACTCGAATATCCGGTCCCTCATGCCATCGGACCAGGGCTCCGCACCTAGCACTCCGATCCTTAGCTTGGTGTCCTTCCTGATGTCGATGCCCATCTTCGCAGCGACCTCACCCAGGTGCATCAAATATGAGGGAGTGCAGGCGATGGCCTTGACGTTCAGGGTCTTGATCAGATCCAGCTGCCTTTCAGAGTTTCCGGTGCTGCTCGGTACCACAGTCGCCCCCAAGCGCTCGGCACCGTAATGCAGGCCCAGCCCGCCGGTGAAAAGACCATAGGTGTAGGCCACTTGAACGGTATCGTCCTGGGTGATCCCACAGGACATGAGCCCCCGGGCGATCGACTCGGACCAGTTGTCCACGTCATGCTTGGTGTAGCCGACGATGGTCGGCTTGCCGGTGGTCCCGGAAGAGGCATGATACCGGACCAGCTCCCTGTTGGAAGCGGTGAACAGCCTCTCCATGGGGATGTCCCGCAGGTCCCCCTTGACCATGAACGGCAGCTTCTCCACATCATCCAGGGTCTTGATGTCGTCCGGTGACACGTGTGCCGCGTCCATACGCTCCCGGTAGAAAGGCGAAAAGCTGTACAACCTGTAGACCAGCGACTTCAGGAGCTTCAGCTGCAGGCCGCGGAGCTCGTCTCCCGGCATCATTTCGACCTTGGGGTTCCAGCACGACATACCGATTCCTCTTATGATCCGAAAATCAGGAAACCAAGGACCTTCGATCGTCCTCAATGCCGCATTACCATCACGGCGTCCATCCCGACCTCGGAAAAGAACAGTGTCAGGTGATATCATGTAGCATATTTGATTCTTTCAGGGAAGGGTCGAAAGAAATGGAAATGACGTCGCCCTTCACTTGAAGGACGATGCGTCCAGTAACTTGGCACCGCTTGCCTTTATGGTGCTGATCGCCCTTTCGATATCCTCGACCCGGATCACCAGGATCGCCCCGGGCTCATTACGGTAGGCATAGGCGTATTCGATGTTGATGCCCGCCTCCTTGAGCACCTTGGTCAGGTCATAAAGGCCGCCCGGCTTGTCCGCCATATGGATGGCGATGACGTCCGTGTAACGCACCACGAAACCGTGCTCCTGCAGCCTGCGCAGGGCCTTTTCCGGGTCGGAGACGAATGCACGGATGACTCCATATCCAGCACCTTCAGCGATGCTGAACGCCAGGATGTTGATGTTCTCCTCGCCCATCGCCTTGCTGAAGTCCATGAGCCGGCCTGGCCTGTTCTCGGAGAATATCGAGAGCTGCTTGATCTTGTACCTGTCCAAATCGTCCGCCATCAGATCTCCCTCCTGTCAATGACCCTTTTCGCCTTACCTTCGAACCGGGGCAGGGTCCCTGGCCCCACCAGTTCTATCACCGGATTGACGTTGAGCAGCGACCGCAGCTTGTGCGCGATCCGCTCCCGGATGCAGTTCAGTTCCAGGATGTTGTCGGTGAACGCCTCCGGTTTCAGCTCCACCCGGACCATCATCGTGTCCAACGCTCCTTTGCGTTCGACCACGATCTGGAACTCGTTCCCCACTTCGGGGTTGGTGTTGAGCGAGTATTCCACCTGGGACGGGAACACATTGATTCCCCGGATAATGAGCATATCGTCCACCCGGCCGGTGATGCGGGTGATACGGGGATGCGTCCGACCGCAGGCGCAGACCTCCTCATCCATTACGGTCAGGTCACCGATGCGGTAGCGGATCAGAGGGAACGCCTCCTTCTGGAGCATGGTCAGGACCATCTCTCCCCTCTCGCCCGCACCAACCGGTTCGCCGGTCTTAGGGTCGACTATCTCCAATAGCGCGAAGTCCCCCCAGAAGTGGATGCCCTGCTGATGCTCGCACTCGCTGAAGAGCGGTCCGGAGAGCTCGCTGGCACCGAAGCAATTGATGCCCTTGACCCCCAATGAATCGTAGATCTTGTCCCGCATCTTGTCCGACCAGGGCTCTGCTCCCAGCAGTCCATACCTCAGTTTGGTGTCGTTCTTCAGGCTGACACCCATCTTCTCTGCCACCTCGCCGACGTGAATCATGTATGAAGGGGTACAGGCCATGGCGGTGACGCCCAGGTCCTGGATAAGCTCCACCTGTCTTTCCGTGTTGCCTGTGCTGGCCGGTACGACCGCCGCTCCGATGCGTTCGGCGGCATAGTGGAACCCCAACCCGCCAGTGAATAGCCCGTAAGTATTGGACACCTGGACCACATCATGCTTTCCCAGTCCGGCGGAGGTGATCGATCGGGCCAGCGATTCTGACCAATTGTCGATGTCGTTCCTGGTATAGCCGACTATGGTAGGCTTGCCAGTTGTTCCAGAAGAAGCGTGATATCGGACGATGTCCTCCTTGGGAGCGATGAATATCTTATCCGGATAGTTCTCCCGATAGTCCTTTTTGGTCATGAAGGGAAGCTTGGCCATGTCGTCCAATGACCGGATATCGTCGGGCGTCACCCCCTTGCTTTCCATCCGGGTGCGATAGAAACGGGACTGGTCGTAGAGCTTGTTCACCAGGTTCTTGAGAAGCTTATACTGTAAGCTCTTCAGTTCGACCTTTGGCATCATTTCGATCTTAGGGTTCCAACATCCCACGAAACCATCCTCCCGGTTCCTGCATCGTGAGTTCGTAAGGAATTGCATCGCGCGGATGTATCCCACTCTTGGGGTCTGTCCCACACTGCGACAAAGTGAACCTGACCCGACTCACTGTGCAGGGTGATAACATGTAGCATATATCAGTTTTCTGAGATTCCGACCATAATGATCGGGCACATGACCAGACGGTTAATATTGCCACTCTGTCATATTGTTATGATGCCCGAGCTACCCGAGGTTGAGCAGGCAAGGCGATACCTGGAAGGAAACGCGCTGAATCGACGGATCGATGCGGTCGAAGTGCTGGACGACGGGGTTCTCAGTGACATTGACGCAGAAACGTTCAGGCAGAGCATGGCCGGCCGTACGATGACCCTTGCCGGCCGACGGGGCAAGCAGATGTTCATCGGTCTTGATGACGGCTCCTACCTGACCATCCACCTTGGCATGACCGGGGACCTGGCCATGGAATACGCCTCAACCCCGAAGTATGCCAGGATCATCTTTCGGTTCGAGGATGGGGCGGTCCTATGCTACACCGACCAGCGCAAGTTCGGTGCCCTAGGCATCGTCGGTTCTGTTGACCAGTTCATATCCGAGCACGCTCTCGGACCGGATGCCCTATGCATCGGCCGTTCTGATTTCGTCGAACGCGTCTCAGGACATAGGAAGGCCATTAAAACGGTGTTGCTGGATCAGCGGGTGCTCTCCGGGATCGGGAACCTATACGCGGACGAGGTGCTCTTCCAGGCAAAGGTCCATCCCGAGGCCCATGCCGATTCCCTTGCCCTGAGCAAACTGAACGAGATCCATCGCCAGATCGGCCTGGTCCTCCGGGCCTCGATCGCTGTTTCGTCTGATTTCTCGGCGCTATCGGCAAAATACTTGGTCAAGGTCAGGGAAGAAGGGGCGGAGTGCCCTAGGGGCAACGGCCGGCTCGTCATGATAAGGGTCGGGGGCCGCACCACGCTGTTCTGCCCCAGGTGCCAGCGCTTATGATCGATGCAGGCCGACTCTTTTCCTCATGGGGACATGTTCCAGTCTTGCCCCGCCTTTCAAATTGATATTATGCCGGGATGCTCCAACATAGCCGAGATGATCATAGAAGTCCACCGAAACGGAAGAGGAGTCCAGTTCGACGGCCATTATCGAATTCCCCGCAGCCTTCCTCTCCAGCTCGGCCATGATCATGCTTCCGATCCCCTTTCCCTGACGTGAGGGCAGAACGAACACCCTCCTGATGTTGCTGCCTAAGAGCGTTCCAGTCCCAACGATAGACCCTTTCTCGACGACCACGATCGTGTAACCGTTGGATGCATCGTCGCTGATATGTTCTGGCGAATGATATTCTTGGAAAAAGCTCACCGCCTCCGGCGGATAGGCCTCTGAATAGCACTCCTCTATGGTGGCCATGATCATCCGGTGAAGTTCATCCAGATCATCGTTTCGGAAGGTGCGGATGGTCTCCGTTTGCATGATGGTCGGAATGCAATGGTCCGCATAACAATTTGTGGTCCGTTCATATCTGCCTCTGCCTTTGGCACAGATATAGATTTAACAGGGACGGCCGTTGCATAATCCGCGTGATCGCATGCAGCTTGACAAGAAGGACAGGATGATCGTCTCGATGTATGCCAAGGACCCCGGCGTATCCCAGGAGCAGATCGCCAAGGAAGTGGACCTTTCACAGCCTTCGGTGGCGGTGCGTATCAAGAAGCTCAAGGACAGCGGGGCCATCCAGACCATGACCGGCATTAACCCGCTTAAGATGGGGCTCTACATGGCCAAGGTGGACATCGCCTCGAACAATCCCAGCGTCATCCTGGACATGTTTCGCAACTGTCCCTATTTCGCCAATGGGTTCACAATTTCCGGGCGCAACAACCTGTGTCTGATGTTCGTCAGCGAGAACATCGCCACCCTCGAGTCGATCGTCAATGGGCATTTGCGTTCCAGCAAGTTCGTCAAGGAGCTGGACTTCAACATCATCATCAGCGCCGAAAGGGACCTGGTGCTGCCGACCGTCCTCACCCCGGAGCATTCCAAGACCCCTCCCTGCGGTGTCGATATCCAATGCAAGGACTGCCGTTCCTTCACCGAGAGGAAATGCATGGGCTGTCCCATCACCGGACAGTATCAAGGCTGGTTCTATTGATCGTTTGTTCGATCGGTCTTTCACATCTTTCCGAGACGCTCATCCACCAGGCATATGCTTATCAAGTGGCGCCTCTGTAAAAAAACCGTAGAGCGAGGCGAATGCGATGGACAAGTTCGAACAATACTTGGAACAGATGAAGGCGCTCGGCCCGGAACAGGTGAGGAACCTCATAGAGACCAACAAGAAGAAGTGCATCTGCGCTTCCTGCCCCACTTACAACGAATGCGCCGCCCGAAAGAGGGAGCGTTTATACTGCCTTCTTGGCCGGAGCAAGGAATGTCAGTTGGACGAGCTGGGGTGCGTGTGCCCGGACTGTCCGGTGACCGTTGACCTGGACCTCAGGAACACCTACTATTGTACCCAGGGTTCGGAAAAGGAAATGCGTCTTCCCAAATAATGAACTCAATACTTTGTGGTCGGATCGTCAAGCCGGACAAGTTCTATGCCCTCGCCCATCCGCGGATGGTCGGTGACCTTTAGGTCCGCATCATGGGAGGCACCGTCCGTCCTCGAGCCCGTCGCTACCGTCTCCCGGTTCATGCCTGACGCCATGAGGATGAACCCCACCACGCCGAGGAACACCGAGGTCAGGCCGACAGGGACCAGATAGGGGGAATCAGACGAGCTGGAATAGTTCAAACAGAGCGCCATGCCCAGGAATCCGGACACGCTCAGTGTCAGCCCGCGAACGAAATGCCCCAAGATCTTTGCCTCATCGTAATTATTCCCGGCAACCTTAAAGTGCCTTCGCATCCGGTTATCAAACGCGCATAAAGGTGAATCTGTCCGTTCTCGTGACCTGACAATTATCTCTGGAAAAGGGTTCCAGTCCACCGAAATCTATTAGCGGCTGGGGGTCTTGCCCGGGAAGGGGAAGGACCATGACCGGAACGTTGGCTCGAGGCGAGGAGAGGCGGAAGTACATCATTCTCGCCATTGTGCTGACCGGAGTGTTCATGTCGGTGCTCGACTCCGTCGTGGTCAACATCGCGTTGCCGAGCATAACCACCAACTTCCTGGTAAAGGTCTCGGACTCGCAGTGGGTCATCACCATCTATCTGGTGGTGCAGACCAGCCTTCTGATCTTTTTCGGACGCATCGCTGAGTACACCGGCAAGGCGAAGATGTTCATCATGGGCCTGGGGCTGTTCACCGTCTCGTCGTTCCTGTGCGGCATCTCCGCCGGGCTCGACCAGCTGATCCTGTTCCGTATCATGCAGGGCATCGGGGCTTCCATGCTGTTCAGCATCGCCGCGGCCATCAATTTCCAGACGTTCTCTCATCAGGAGCGCGGCCGGGTCATGGGCTTCCTCGGATCGACCGTGGCCGGAGCGAGCATGGTCGGTCCGGTGCTGGGAGGGTTCATCGTGGGAGCTTTGGGCTGGCGGTACATATTCCTGATCAATGTCCCGATCGGCATCGTGGTGTTCATCGCGGCCTTCAAAATGCTGAAACTGGAGGAGAGGTGCGAGAACTGCCTGAGGATCGACTACCCCGGGGCGGTCCTTTGGATCACATCGGTGGTAACATTGATGCTGTTCCTGGGGCAGGTAGCCGGGGAGGGAACGATCAGCGTGGTCGGTGGGATCTACGCCCTCCTCTTCGCGGTCTTGCTCATCGGCTTCGTCCTGTGGGAGAAACGGGCCTCGCTGCCGATGCTGGACATCAGCGTGTTCCGGGTGAGGCGGTTCACCTTGACCGGGGTTAGCATGATGCTTTTCTTCACCTCGTCCATAATGGTCACGGCGTTGGGCCCGTTCTATTTCGAGGGGGTCCTGGGCTACTCGCCGGAACAGGTGGGTCTGATATTCATGGTCCTCCCCGCCGTTCTGGTGTTCGGGGCTCCGATCACCGGCAAGATGTACGACAAGACGCATTCGAAGTACTATAGCCCGGCCGGGCACCTGATCCGCGCGGTCTCCCTGTTCCTGATGGCGTTCGCCTTCGTGAGCACGAACCTGATGCTGGTGCTGGCGGCGTTCTTCATCATGGGGGTCGGGAGCGCATTGTTCCAAAGCCCGAACAACACCGAGGTGATGGTCGCCCTTCCGAGGGAGAAGGCCGGCATAGCTTCCAGCATGTCCGCCACGCTAAGGAACCTCGGCATGGCCTTGGGCGTCTCATTGGGGACCATACTGCTCACCCTGCAGATGGGTGCGGTCAGCGTCAGCAACATCGAAGGCGGAGCGGGAACCTCGGAACTGGCCAGTGCGGTCGGCATCATCATGGTGGTCAGCGGCATCATCAGCCTGGCCGGGGCGGTGCTTTCCCTCAAAGGGAACACGGTCGGGCCCGGCCAGTGATATCCTCACAGGACATCGCCTGGCGTCGAACGATTCAATCATATTTGCCCAGGGACATGCGGATCGGGTCGAAGAGCTCCTTCGCTTCCTTCTTGGTGAGCATCTTCTTCTTCACCGCCAGCGCCGGAACGGAGACACCCGTTTCCGTCGATTCCTTCACCAGCTCCGCCGCCCTCAAGTATCCGATCCGTTCGCTCAGCAATGTGGCCAGTATCGGATTCGTCTCGATGTACGAAGCGCACCTTGCCGTGTTCGCGGTGATGCCGTCGACGCACCTCTCCCGGAAGTCCGGCAGATAGCGTATCAGCAGGTTCAGCGACTCTAGGATGTCGTAGGTCATCACTGGGGTCATGACGTTCAGCTCGAGCTGTCCTGCCTGTGCCGCCATAACGGTGGTGGCGTCGTTTCCAAGCACCTGGAAGCAGACCATGTCAAGGCATTCGGCCATCACCGGGTTCACCTTTCCCGGCATCATTGACGATCCCGGTTGCACAGCTGGCAGCGTCAGCTCTGCCAATCCCGTGGTGGGGCCCGAGTTGAGCAGGCGTAGGTCGTTGGCTATGCGGATCAGTTCAAGAGCCAGCTCACGCAGCGATGAGGAGAAGGCGAGCATCTGTGAGCGGGACTGGAGCGCTTCGAACGGATCCCGGGCAGAGATGAAGAGCCGGTGGGAAAGCATCGAGAGGTTCTCGATCACCAGGTTGCGGTACCCGTTCCCGGTGTTGGCCCCGGTGCCCACCGCCGAGCCTCCGATCGACAGTTCCAACAGGTCATCCAGACGCTGTCCGATCCTTCCCCGGGCCCTGCGGACCGCCGAGGCATAGGCGCCGAACTCGTTCCCCATCCTGATGGGCAGGGCGTCCATGAGATGGGTCCGACCTGACTTGGCAACCTGCCTAAGCTCGATACCTTTTTTCTCAAAGGATGAGGAGAGTGCGTCCAGCTCCCGGAGCAGCTCGTCCCCCTTGTCCAGGATGGCCATGTGGGAGGCGGTGGGGTAAGTGTCGTTGGTGCTCTGGGACATGTTGACATGGTCGTTCGGGCCTATGATCCTGTAGTCCCCTCTTGAGAAGCCCATGATCTCCAGGGCCAGATTGCAGACGACCTCGTTCACGTTCATGTTGAACGAGGTTCCGGCGCCCGCCTGGAAGACATCGACCGGGAATTGGTCCATGTGCCTCCCGTCAAGGATCTCATTGCAGGCGGTCACGATGGCGATGCCGATCTCCTCCTCTAGGTCACCGATCTCCATGTTGGCCATGGCCGCCGCCTTCTTTACCGTGACGTAGGCTCTTACCATCTCTATCCTGGCGGGGAGCCCGCTGGCCCGGAAGTTGTCCATGGCCCTTTTGGTCTGGACCCCATAGATCGCATCGTCCGGCAGCTCCATCTCCCCAAGGGAGTCCCTCTCCTTCCTCATGCCTTACCCTCCGTTCCCTTCTTCCGGTTCATCAGATCCTGCCGGGCTTTCCCGATCGCGACGTTGGGCGGCACATCCTTGGGGCAGACCTTGTTGCAGTTGGTGTAGAATCGGCATGCCCACCAACCATGCGGTTCATCCGCCTTGCTCAGTCTCCGCGCGCCCTCCCGGTCCCGGGGGTCCATGGCGAAACGGTAAAGCTTCGCCAGCGCTGCCGGCCCGATATATTCCGGATCGGTGCCGTTGACCGGGCATGCACTGTAGCAGGCGGCGCACATGATGCAATTGGTGTACCTTTCCAGCTCCTTCACCGCTTCCGCCGTCATCAAGGATTCCTTTTCCCCAGTGTTCATGGACAACAAGGTAGGTCCGACCTTACGGTATTTGGCATAGAAACCATCCATGTCCACTATCAGGTCCTTCAGCACGGCCATGTTGGGTAGGGGTTCGATCAACGCTTCCTGCTTCGGGTCCCAGCCTTCCGTTGGCACGATCGATGCCGAAGGGGCCAGCCGCAAAGGCGCCTCTCCCACCAGGCCTGCCATCTGGGTTCTGCAGGCTAGTCTCGGAACCTTGTTGATCAGCATGGCGCAGCTTCCGCACACCGCACCGCGGCACGAATAGCGGAATGATAGTGAATCGTCCTGACGGTCATGGATCTGGAATAGGGCGTCCAGCACGGTCATGCCTTGACGCTCCTCGACCTCGTACACCCGGTAGCTTGCGTTTTGGCCAAGTGCTTTGCGGAAGACCCTGATCTTCATCAGTACTCACGCTCCTTTACCCCGAACTTACCAAGGCGTACCGGAGAATATGTGACCAGCAGTCCTCCCTCCCTGACCGAGACCATGGAGTGTCTCAGGAACTCGGTATCGTCCCTTCTGGGGAAGTCGGTCCTGAAATGTGAACCTCTGGACTCCCGGCGATAGAGGGCGCCTAAGCCAACCGCCTCAGCGACCTTCGTCATCCCCTCCAGCTCCAAGAGGTCCACCAACGCCTGATTGAATGGTCTGCCCTTGTCACCGATGGAGACCGACCTCATCCTGGCCTGAACATCCCTTATCCTGGCCAGCCCCTTTTCCATCCGCTCCTCCTGGCGGAATATCCCAAAACAGCTCCACATGACCGCCTTCAGCTCTTCCCGCAATATCGCCTGTTGTCCACCCCCTTCATTGTGTAGTATGTCCTCGATCCTTTTCGATTCATTCACCATCCCCTCTCGGATCGATACGATGTCCGGCCCGGGAGCCTTAGCGGAGCTTTCAGACATGGCACTTCCAGCTATCCTTCCGAAGACGATCGTCTCCAACAAGGAGTTGCCGCCCAGCCGGTTTGCGCCATGCACGCTGATGCAAGCGCATTCTCCGGCCGCGTATAGGCCCGCCAGTCCAGTGGACGCTTCGTTTCCGGCATCCACTCCTCCCATGGAATAATGCTGTCCG
>DASXVU010000003.1 GCA_036504055.1 Methanomassiliicoccales archaeon
ATCCCACGGATACGGTGTCGTCGACATGGGCAGAGATGTACCAGTGGATGACGTTGTGAAGCAGGTCGAGGAGAGCAAGCCGGACCTAGTAACCGGAACCGCACTCATGACCACCACCATGTCCGCATTCCCGAAGGTCGCCGAGAGACTGATCGAGAAGGGCATAGAGATACCATTCATCTGCGCCGGCGGTGCAGTGAACAGGTCATTCGTAGAGTCCTACCCGCTCGGTATCTACGCCGTAGCAGCAGCACAAGGCCCGGGCCTCGCCGACAAAGCAGTCGAAGGCTGGGACTGGAAGAAGATTCGCTCCAAGTGGGACGACATCACAGGCGGGAAGGCGTAAATTGGGGGGTGAAAAGACATGGCAGTTAAGAGATTCACAAAGATGGAAACCAAGAGCGCGGACGACCTCGTCTTCGGTGACGCGAAATACCCGGTTTCATACGGCCTCGGAATGAAGGCCGGTGCGGGATTCGTTGTGCCAGAGATCAACTTTGCACCGAGACCCGGCGCTGAGAAGAACCCGGACACCTTGAGGCGCGAGTACGTCGACTACATAACGAAGGACATCATGGACAGGGCAGTAACCCTCGGATTCCCAGCAGTTCAGCTGGAGAACGAGTGGATCTACCAACTCGGTAACGAGCCGGACAAGTTCGCCAAGCCGGTAGTTGCGGGCCAGAAGGAAGTCATGAAGAAGTACCACGATGAGTACGGAATCATGACCGCCATAAGGCACACCCTGCCTGACATGAGAGAGGCCGAGAAGGGCCTGAGGGAAGGCATGGACAAGAAGTCCTCCTACCCTGAGAAGGTCATCGAGTCCATCGAAGTCGCAGCCAAGAACGGCGCCGATGTGCTCTCGATCGAATCCATGGGTGGCAAGGAGATGTCCGACTATGGTATCCTGCACCAGGATATCAGAGCGTGGCTCTTCGGTATCGGCTACCTAGGCTCCATCGACATGGAGTACATGTGGACTAAGATCGTGGACATCGCCAAGAAGAACAAGGTCATCGCCGGCGGAGACACAAACTGCGCAGGCGCCAACACCTCGATGTTCATGGCCGGTGGCTACCTGGACAAGGATATCCCGAGGACCTTCGCGGCAACAACCCGCTGCATCGCTTCCGCCAGAACCCTGGTGGCAATCGAGTGCGGTGCAACTGGCCCGGACAAGGACTGCGGCTATGAAGGCCCGATCCTGAAGGCAATTTCCGGACGCCCATCCGCCCAAGAGGGAAAGGGAGCCCAGGACGCACACGCTGACCTGATGGGTAACCTGATCGCTTCGACCTGCGACCTATGGTCCAACGAGTCGGTTGAATACCACCCGGAGTTCGGTGGCTCATCCGTCCAGTGCTGGCTCGGAGTCATAGGGTACGAAGCCGCCTTGATGAACACCTCGAAGCAGCTGAAGCAGGACAAGATCCTCAGGGACATCTACGCCGCATGCGACTCGTACAGATCCCCAGAGGCATTCTGTCTGCGCTACGACAACGCCTACAAGATCGGTGAGGCAATTGTCGCAGAAGGCAACAGCATCTACCTGAGATCAAGGGCAGCTGGTATCAAGGCAGCCGAGTTGATTTCGGAGTCCGCCAAGACCAAGAACGGCCTGAAGCTCTCGAAGCACGAGAGCGACATGCTGAACAAGGTCATGACCGACTTGAAGGCCCTTCCGGACGAGGAGTCGAAGTTCGTCGACCAGTGCCTCAAGGCCTACAAGGACGTCCAGGCGTTCAACCCGAAGAACTACGAGTTGTAAGACTTTTAGATTCGGTAAACCTTTTCAAAACCTTTTACCTGCTTTTTCTCATCACAGTTTATGAATCGCTACACCATGAAATGATCACACTCGATGATTCATCGATGTAACCGACTATTTCATGGTCATAGTCTTGTCGAGCCTGTTCTGAATGTATGTGGCTTGGATGAAAAATCTTCAATCAAAACTTTACAAAGAAAATAAATGCACTATAAATACATTCAAAGTCAATCCCCTTTCTGTGTGAACATCCAAATGAATCTTTCAAGATTCATCTTGGACGGGGGTGTCTAAATGTTCGATCTTAGCGATATCGATTTTGAGATGATATTCAAGAGATATGATATCCTGGTAGAGGCCAAAGAGAGTCCAGAGGAGATCGCGGCCAAGATCTTGCCCAAAGACCCATTCCTGAAGAAGGTGGCCGAGGACGTTGTTCAGATGCGATATAAGGACATCGAGGCGGACACCAAGGCCGCTCTGACCAAGTTTAGCCCGGAAGAGCTGGTCGACAAAGGACTCCTTAGAGGGATGGAAGTGGTCAGCGAGCTGTACGGTCGGGGCATCTATTATCTGCCTCAGGTCATGGTGGCTTCGGACGCCTTCGACCTCGGTCTGAAGTTCGCCGAGAGGACCATGAAGGGACAGTTCCTAGGCAAAGGCAAGGTGGTGATGCACGTTGCCGAAGGGGACCCTCATGACATTGGAAAGAATATTGCAGTGGTAATGTTGAGGTCCAATGGATTCGGAGTGATTGACATGGGCCGCGACGTACCTGTCGATGATGTGGTCAAAACGGTGATCAAGACCGATGCAGTGATCCTTACAGGTACTGCCCTTATGACAGCCACGATGTCAGCATTCCCGAAGATCGCTCAGAAACTGTTGGAGAAAGGGATCGAGTTGCCTTTCATATGTGCTGGTGGGGCCGTGAACCGAAGCTACGTCGAGTCGTTCCCCCTGGGCATTTATGCCGAGAAGGCATCCCAAGGACTGGTCCTGGCCAACAAGGCCATCAATGGCTGGGATTGGATAAGGATCAGACAAAACTGGGATGACATCAAAAGCGGAAAGGTCTGAATTTTCTTTAATCGGTCAAACTCATCGATTATTCTATTGTGAATGTGCGAGTTAAGATCAAGTTCAGAAATCTTCTTTAATGTGTAGGTAAGTTCACCTCACAAGGATAAGAACCTGTATAATCTGACCCATATGGGTCAGGTTTATTCAAATATGAATCTTAACAATCGCTAAAACTAAATATCTTTTAAATAAGTCAGGAATTGGAGTGAGGTAAGATGCTCTATAACAATGTGCTCGAGACCATCGGTAGGACGCCTTTGGTGCGCTTGAACAAGATCGCGCCGGAAGGGGCTGCGACAATCTATGTCAAAATGGAATCTTTCAACCCGATGCATTCGGTGAAGGACAGGATAGCTCTTGCAATGATAGAGGATGCGGAAAAAAGAGGAATCCTGGTTCCCGGGAAGCAAGTAGTCGTAGAACCTACATCGGGAAACACTGGCATTGGGCTGGCCATGGTCTGCGCGGCCAAGGGATATGAACTGGTCCTCACCATGCCCGAGACATTCTCAGTGGAGCGCAGGAAGTTGCTGGCGGCTTTAGGGGCAAAATTGGTACTGACCCCAGGACCCGAGGGGATGCCCGGTGCCATCTGCAGGGCCAAAGAGATGTGCGAGAGCGACTCAAACAGATACATCCCACTTCAATTTGACAACGTAGCTAACCCAAAGATACATATGGAGACCACCGCTCGAGAGATATTGGCCGACCTCCCCGAACCGGACGCCTTCATCTCTGGAGTAGGTACTGGTGGGACAGTCACAGGTGTTGGTACGCACTTCAAGTCCAAGGGATTAAAAACCCAGATCATCGCAGTGGAACCAGCCGCCTCTCCCGTCCTGTCCGGAGGGAAGAAAGGACCGCATAAGATCCAGGGGATCGGTGCCGGTTTCATCCCGTCGGTCTTGGACCTCAATGTGGTGGACCGAATCATCCAGATCAAGGATGAGGACGCAGCGGAACACTCGCGACTGCTGGCCAAGAAAGAGGGAATTTTGGCGGGTATATCGTCCGGGGCGGCTCTCTGTGCAGCGGTACAGGTCGCAGTGGAGCTTGGAAAGGGGAAGAAGGTGGTCTTCATTGCACCGGACACGGGTGAGAGGTATCTGAGCACCGACCTGTTCAACCTTCCACAATAAACAAACAGCTTACGGACCTGTCTAGGACCGGTCCGTCGCTATCTTTTTTCATCGTCCGGTCTCGGTCCCGCCACATGCCGCGCGTTCGATGACCTATCCTAATTCTCCATAATTTGGGCATGAAGTGGCTGAATCCGAACTTTCGGTAGTCTACCATCGCAGGGGCGTAGAGTTTGGTTGAGCTTCAGCGTCTCCACCACCGCTTCCCTGCCTCCATCCCGCAAAGGATCGTCAGGCCCAAGCGGTCGATGAGAGGCCTTGACATCTCAGCAAGCGATCGAAGAATCGCCGGTTCGAGGGATTTCCTTGTCCAATGATATTAATGCTGTTAATGCCAGCAGTATTTTTTAGGAAATCTATTTGTTCCCGGAACTGTTTGTGCATCGGTCATGAGCTGGAAGGACTCCGTTTATACCGTCCTTGAGCGGGATCCCGCCGCCCGGTCGTTCAACGAGGCGCTGTGGTTCAGTCCAGGTCTTCATGCTATTTTGCTCCAGAAGATATCACATCGTCAATTCCTAAAAGGGAACTTCCTCCTGGCCAGGGCGATCAACTATTTTGGACGGTTCCTGACCGGGGCGGACATACATCCGGGGGCGACCATCGGTAAGGGGTTCTTCATCGACCATGCCACCGGTGTGGTGATCGGTGAGACCACCATCATCGGGGAGAATGTCTCCATCTTCCAAGGAGTGACCTTGGGCGGAGTAAGCACAAGCAAGGGCAAACGCCACCCGACGATCGGGAACAACGTCACCATAGGGGCGGGGGCGATCGTCCTCGGGAACATCACCATTGGAGACTGTGTAAAGATCGGCGCCGGTTCCGTGGTCACCAAGGATGTGCCTCAGAACTGCACCGTGGTCGGCGTTCCTGGACGGGTGGTCAAGAGGGAAGGTGTTCCGGTCCTCAAGACCGACCTTCGCCACGACGAGCTTCCAGACCCGCTGCGCGATGCCATCACGAACATATCCAACAAGATCTCGGACCTAGAACGGCGGCTTACGTTGTTAGAAGAGGAGCTAAAAAAGCCCAAATAAGGATAGTTGCATGTCACGCCGGCGATGAGCATGGGACTGTCACTTTATAACACGATGACCGGGCAGGCGGAGGATTTCGTACCCATCGAAGACCGAAAGGTCAGGATGTACGTCTGCGGAGTGACTGTCTATAATGACATACACATGGGACACGCGCGGTCCATAATCGTTTTCGACATGATCGCCCGTTATCTCAAGTTCAAGGGATATGGGGTAACGCTGGTGACCAACTTCACCGATGTGGACGACAAGATCATCAACCGGGCCGCCGAGATGGGCATGAAGCCTCTCGAGCTTTCGGCGATGTACATCGAGAAGTATTTCCAGGACATCGAGAAGCTGGGTGTGAAGAAGGCGGACATCTATCCGAAGGCTAGCGAGTGCATCCCCGAGATCATCGCCATGGTCAAACGCATCGTTGACAACGGTTATGGCTACAGGACCGAGGACGGGAGCGTCTATTTCTCCGTCGACAAGGTCAAGGATTATGGAAAGCTCTCCGGCAACAAGCAGGAGGAAATGATATCTGGGGCCCGGGTGTGTGTCGATGAGATCAAGCATAACCCGATGGACTTCTGTCTATGGAAGGCCGCCAAGCCCGGCGAGGTCTCTTGGCCTTCGCCGTGGGGGGAGGGACGTCCCGGCTGGCACATCGAGTGCAGCGCCATGTGCCTGAAGTACCTGGGCGAGACCATCGACATCCACGGTGGCGGCAACGATCTCATATTCCCGCATCATGAGAACGAGATCCTCCAGTCCGAAGCGGTCACCGGCAAACCTCTTGCCAAGTACTGGCTGCACAACGGGATGCTCCAGGTGCAGGACGCCAAGATGTCCAAATCGATGAAGAACTTCTTCACCGTCAAGGACATAGCCTCCCATTACAAGACCCAGGAGATACGGTTCTACCTTCTCAATACCCATTACCGCGGCCCGCTCAACTACAGTGAGAGCGCTCTGAACGAAGCCGCGTCCAGCCTGAAAAGGATCCAGAATTCCTATACCGAGCTGAAGGAATATGCGCCAACAGCCACCGGCAACTATGACGCCGAGGACCTGGTGCAGAAGACCCGCAGCGAGTTCATAGAGCACATGGACGACGATTTCAACACGCGTGGGGCGATCGCGGCCATGTTCGATGCGGCCCGTGAGTCGAACAAGCTCATGGACCATGAGATGCTCTCCAAGAAGGGAGCGGAACGGGTCATCTCCCTGTTCGAGGATCTGGACAAGATCCTGGGCATCCTGCCTCAGACCGAGATCAAGGGCGACCGCATGGACGATGTCATGCAGATCCTCATCGAAGTACGCAAGGAGCTGCGCAAACGCAAGGCCTACGACCTGGCGGACTCCATAAGGAATCAGCTTGCCGAGAAGGGCATCGTTCTGGAGGATACCGCGGAGGGCGTGAGATGGAAGCAGGCCTGAGCGTAGCGATGAAGAAGGCCATCCTGATAACCGGAGGGCCCCTCAAGATACCCAAGGACCTGATCCTGCCTTATCTACCAAGCCGTTCCACCGCTGGACCGGGAGCCGGTTCGACCTCCATCGTCATTTCCTTCGAGGGCGCCAGATGCAAGAAGGCGATAAGCCGCGAGGAAGGGGAGTTCGAGCTCGTTCCGAAGGAGAATGGATACAGCATTCTTCGAAACGGGCGGCCGTTCATCGACGATGTCGAGATCAAACCTACGATAGCGCATGCCCCGGAACAGGCTTTCTTCAATCTGGCACAGGACTGCATCTACGACTGCAAGTTCTGTGCATCACGCAAGCTGGACAAGCGCATAACCAAGAACCTTTCACCAGAGCGCGTGGTCCAGATGGCGATCGAGGCATCGAGGAAGGAAGGCTTCCGATCCGTGGCCTTCACCAGCGCCGTCGTCGACTCGCCGGAAAGGACGGTGGAGCGCATGCTTTTCGTGGTGAGGGAGACCCGGAAGGCGTTGCCCGACGTTCCCATCGGGGTCGAACCGTACATCTGGAAGCTCAGTGATGTGGATGACCTCAAGTCCGCCGGAGCGGACGAGATCAAGCTCAACATAGAGACCTTCGACCCGGACCGGTTCGCCAAGGTGTGCGGAAAGCTGCACTATCATTTCATCCTCGAGGCGCTCGACCATGCCGTCGAAGTTTTCGGCAAGGGCAAAGTGACCACGAACCTGCTCGTAGGACTAGGCGAGTCGGACGAGAACCTGCTCGATGGTATCAGATACTTCGCCGAGAGAGGCATAGTGGCTACATTGCGCCCATTGCGCATCAACAGCTTCAACCGGGTACCATTGACCGAGGCCCTGGGCCCACTGGATCCGGTCACCCCGGAGAGGATCGTGAACCTGGCGATCCGGTCCAAGGGGATCATGGAAGAGAACGGCATGACCTCCAGGACGTACCACACCATGTGCCATGAGTGCGGATGCTGCGACATAGTCCCGTTCCGGGACGTTTGAAGCCTCGATCTACGAGCCTGGTCGCATGACGAGGACATCCGTAACTGCAAAAAACTGAATAGCCCGTGGTTGAACTAATGACACCGGTAGATGTCAATATGGCCGAGACGGAAAAAGGAGAAAGAACGAGGAACCGGATCTACTCGACCAGCGGGATATTTGACTACTTCCACCGGTTCTTTATGGTCTCCAGCCTGCCATCAAGATCGATCATAGCGGCCTTCTTCCTGGTATTTTTGATAGTCCCGATCATGGGCGGGCCCAGCCGAGACTCGGCGGCACGGCTTGAGTCTGGTATTGTGTTCATCGGTCTCAATACCGTGTTCTACCTGACAGGGGCGGTGCTGTTCAGGTTCAACCGGGGCCTTGACGATCATCAGCTGAAACGTTCGGGCAAGGTCGTCCTGGCGATGATAATCGCCTCGATACTGGTCTATTCAGCATCGGCTTTATTGACCCTCGGCCTGGGCAGCGAGGTGATGCCGGTGCTGAGGATTGGTTCCTCTGCCGTGATCATCGTCCCCCTGGTGCTGGTGATCACACTTCTGGTGGAATCGGTGATCCGTCGCGGGATCGTCCAGAGCGATTCGAGGGTGCCGCTGCTGTTGGTGTTCCTGACCATTCTTCTGATAATGTACACCTTCGCTACCATCTACTTCGTGAACGGACTTCTGCTTAGAACCGACGTGTTCACCGGATCGACCACCCTTTTACCGGTCAGTTTCGGGGATGCATTGTATTTCAGCGGGCTGATATTCACCACCCTGGGATCCTCTGACATCTTCCCAGTCGGCATAGGAAAGGCGGTCATGCTGTTCGAGTCTGTCAGTGGGTATCTGGTGCTCGGTTTCCTTACCGCGATCTTCATACAGGCGATCATATCCGCCAGGGAGAGTGGAAGGTCCTGAACGATGTTGACAACGATTCCATGACCAATTATCAGTGAACGAAATATCATTCGTACAACTAAATTTAGGCTCTCCTAAATCTTATATAGTGCTAGAATTGTTTGGCAGTTCGATGGTGAGCGAGAACATCGAAGAGTACCTGGAAAGCATATGGGAGCTTAACCAGTTGGGCAAGCCGGCCAAGACCACGGACATCGCCGCGGAGCTGAAGGTGTCGCCCGCCAGCGTCACCGAGATGGTCCAGAAGCTGGCCGAGGAAGGTTACGTAGTTTACGAGAAGTACAAAGGGGTCACGCTCACCGAGGAAGGAAACCGCATCGGTTCCAAGATAAAACGCCGCCACCGGCTGCTGGAGAGATTCCTGGTCGACATCCTGGGGGTGGAGAACGAGAAGAGCCACGAGGAGGCCTGCCGTCTCGAGCACACCATCTCCGATGTCAGCGAGAAAAGCCTGTGCCAGATGATGAACAATCCTCAGACCTCGCCCAAGGGCAAGCCCATCCCCCGGTGCGAGAACAACTGCCTGGACTGCATCGGCGAACCCACAATTTCCATGTCCATGCTGAGGCCCGGCGAGGCCGGCCTCATCACCCACCTCAAGTGCAGCGAGTCCGCCAAGGTGAGGCGGATAATTTCCATGGGCTTCGTACCCGGTCGCAAGGTGTGCGTCGAGGAGGAATTGCCCATGGGCGGACCGTTCCTGGTCAGCGTGGAGGATAGCAGGATCGCCCTGGCCAGAGAGTATGCCGCCATGGTCTTCGTCCAGAAGGCAGGCACCTGCGGCAGAGACCGAAGCAAGGTGGACACCGGGGTCGCTTAATGGAAGTAGCCCTGGTCGGGCACCCTAACGTCGGAAAATCCGTCCTTTTCAACCGGATGACCGGTGTGGGTGCTATTTCCTCCAACTACCCAGGTACGACCGTGGAGTACCTGGAAGGCACGGTCGTGCACAAAGGGGTCACGCTTCACGTCTATGACCTGCCCGGAACCTACGGGCTCACGGGAGCCACCGAGGACGAAGTGGTGGCGGTCAAGCTGCTGGCAGAGCACCGCCCTGATGTAGTGGTCGCGGTCGCCGACGCCACCCGGCTGGAGCCGAGCCTGGTCATGATCTACCAGCTCATCGAGCTGGGCTTCAATGTCATCGTAGCCCTCAACTTCATGGATGTGGCCCGCAGGCGCCATCACATCGACGTCGGTCTTCTGCAAGAAATAATCAAGGTCCCCGTCGTACCGATGGTCGCCCTCACCGAAGAGGGCGTGGACGTTCTCGTCGAGTCGATCATCGAGAACAAGGCCAGGGTTTCGGATTTCTCCATAAGGTACGCCGAGGGCATCGAGGACATCATCCACCAGCTCACGCCTGACGCCTCTACCGTCGAATCTGTCTATCCAGCCCGGGGCGCCATCCTGAAGCTGCTGGAGGGCAATCAGTACTTCACCGATCATCTTCCTGCCACCGTGAAGAAGATGGCCATGGAGGAGCGGGCCGCCTTCAAGCTGAAGCACGACGAGGACATCGACGTGCACATAAACCGTGACCGTTATGGCGAGGCCGGCCTGACCATCAGGAAGGTGCAGAGCCGGGTGGAACGCCATCTGACCAGGGCGGAACGGATATCCGAGATCACCCTGAAGCCGGCCACCGGCATCCCGATACTTTTTGCGGTCCTGATCGGCGTGTTCTTCACCGTCGTCATCGTCGGAGGAGCGCTGGAGGGGGTCCTCTCGACCGTCTACCTTCAGCTCACATCCGGGTTCTTCGATGGGCTGGCCAATGCCATCGGCGGTACCTTCGGGCTCTCGATCTCCAAAGGCATAGACCTCTCGATCCAGGCCATCATATCGATCGTCATACCGTACATCCTGGTGTTCTACCTGATATTGGCGTTGCTGGAGGATTCCGGCTACCTGCCGCGGGTGGTCATCCTGCTGGACGGCGTGATGCACAAGTTCGGTCTTCACGGCCGGGCGATAATCCCGATGATCGTCGGTACCGGATGCAACGTGCCGGCCATCCTGGCCACCAGGGTGATGGAATCGAAGAGGGAGCGGCTGATCCTGGCCACGATCACCATACTGGCGGTCCCCTGCTCGGCCCAGACGGTGGTCATCCTTGGCACGATCGGCAAGTTCGGGGGCATCTGGTATGCAGCGCTCATCTACCTCATCCTGCTGGCGATCCTGCTGGTGCTGGGTCGGCTGCTTAACCATTACATGAAGTTCGAGCCGTCCGGACTCATGTTCGAGATTCCGGACATGGCCATGCCCCAGGCCAGGAACGTGCTGTCCAAGACCTGGATGCGGGTAAGGGATTTCTTCGTGGTGGCGTTCCCGATACTGCTTGTGGGCAGCCTGGTGCTGGAATTCCTGATGAACTACGGTGTCCTCGGAGCGCTGGTGGATCCTCTTTCCCCGTTCACGGTGGGTTTCCTCGGGTTGCCGGCGATCATCATCGTGGCGCTCATCTTCGGGGTCATGCGCAAGGAGATGTCGCTGCAGTTACTGGTCATCCTGTTCGGCACCGCGAACCTGGCATCGGTCATGAGCTCGGAGCAGCTCTTCGTGTTCGCACTCATAATGGCAACGTACGTGCCGTGCATGTCGGCGCTGGCGGTGATGGTGAAGGAGTTCGGGCTGAAGGACTCGTTGAAGGTGACGTCCGCCTCGCTGGTGATCGCCTTCTCCCTGGGTGGACTGGCCCATTTCCTGTTCACTCTGAGGTGACGATCGACCGAAAGACATTCGATATGAACCGATGATCGAGAAATAATAGATGGGAACGAGTCACCGAACGTGTTTGAGCTGGTACTTCTTTTCGCCTCGGCATTCGTGGTCGGACTTATCTATTGCGGATTGCCAGGTGCCATCAGCACCGAGGCTCTGAGGCGCGGGGTTAAGGGAGGATTTCGCCCGGCCGCCTCACTGGAGATCGGTTCATGCGTCGGCGATTTCACCTGGGCCGCCATCGCCCTCGTCGGCCTCTCGTTCCTGGTGCAGGACAGTAATGTCAGGACCGTTCTGGGCCTCTTCGGTGGCTCTCTCCTATAATATCTGGCATCCAAGGCCTTCAAGGATGCCAAGGTTGTCGGGCTGCCGGGAACCGGTGGCGGCGTAGAAAGGCAACGGTCTGCTGGCCGGGGCGCTCATCTCGCTCGGCAACCATTCCCAGATAGCCTTCTGGCTGGGCATCGGCGGGTCGGCCATTGCCGCGATAGCGCCCAACCCTGACTCGGCATCGTTGGCAGTGTTCATGGCCGGATATATGGCCGGTTCGGTCGTTTGGAGCCTTGGATATTCTGGGCTTCTGGCCTACGGACGGAGGTTCCTGACCAAACGGCTGTTCCAGGCTATCTACGTGGTTTGCGGCATGGTGCTGGTGCTGTTCGCGGTCATGATCTTCTGGTCATCGATCAACGGCTAGACGTCTCAGGGATGGGTGTAGAAGGCCCTGACCTTCGGTGACACGGAATCGATGCGGACGAACCCGAAGCGCTCGAACTGGACCACCTTCTTCACCTCGAACTCCGGGATGGTCTCGGTGAAACCCTCCTTCGTGGACCCATCTGGCATGTAGACCGTCGCTGGTGTGGAATCGACAGGGACCCAATGGATGATCCTGACCTTTTCCTTCAGGATCGCCAGGTCATTGCCTATGTATCTGCCCACGCCCGATTCGGTCAGCTCAACGTTGCCCAGGTCCTTGAGCCTCAGTTTCCCCCGTTCCTGTGCGTTCACCAGGTCCTCGGCCACGACCCGCAACTCGATCGGGTCGCCGGCCAGCACATACTTCCTCACGCCCTTCTCTGGGTGGTCCGGATGAAGCGGGGCGTGCGACTCAAGCCTGTCCACACCGGTGATCTTGAGCGACGTGGGGTTCCAAACGAAGAAGTAACGGTCCGCCTCGTTCTGCACGATGTCCCGGTTGTAGGCGTAGAGGTTCTCCCAGGAGAACTCGATGTTGGCCTCCTTGATGCCGCAGTCCACCCAGAACTGGCGTATGGCGTTGGGTGAGATGCCCCTCTTCTCCATGGCCCGGACGGTCCCAAGGCGAACGTCATCCCAGCCGGAGTACTCCCCGGTCTTGATGCCCTTGCCGACCGTCGACGTCTTCAGGATAGCCTCCGGGATCGAGACCAGACCGTAGTGGTGGTACCAGGGCATCTTCCAGCCAAAGTACTTGAATATGTATTCCTGGCGCAGGGTGTTGTTCAGGTGGTCGATGCCCCGGATCACATGCGTCAGGCCCAGGAAATGATCATCGACCGCGACCGAGAAGTTCATGGCCGGATACACGCAGAACCGGGTCCCGACACGTGGATGCGGTTGCTTAACGATGCGCAGTCCGACAAAATCCCTGATGGCCGGGTTGGGGTGTTTCAGGTCGGTCTTGACCACGACTATGGCCTTTTCCTCCTCGAAATGCCCGGCAAGCATCTTGTCGAACATCTCAAGCTGCGTCTCCTTGGGCAAATCGCGGTGGGGGCAGGCCCTGCTCTCCTCCTTCATCTTCCTCCAGTCATCGGCCGGACAGGTACAGACATAGGCGGCGTTCTTCTCGATGAGCTGCCTGGCGATGTCATAGTACAGGTCGAACCGGTCGGACTGGATCACGGTCTTGTCGACCTTCACGCCCATCCACTCCAAGTCCTCCGGGATCATCCTATAGGCGTCCGGATCGATCTTCTCCGGATTGGTGTCCTCGATCCGGTTGATGAACACTCCATTGTAACGTCTGCAGTACTCGTCGTTCAAAATGGCGACCCTGGTGTGTCCCAGGTGCAGCGGCCCGGACGGGCCGGGAGCGAAACGCATCACGACGTTACCGTCGGTCGCCCCTGGAAGATCTGGCAGCACATGGATACGCTCCACCTTCTCCTTCTTGTTGAGCATGGACGCATCGATCGTCTCCAGCTCCTTGCGCTGGTCATCAACTGCCATGGCGTTGACCTTGCTGATGATATCAGCTATGAGGGGCAATATCTCCACGACCCTGGTCCGCATCGCGGGCTGCTCTGCCAGTACCTTACCCTGGACCGCCTTGGGGTTGGCGGAGCCGTTGTGCTGGACGGCGTTCTGAAGGGCGTACTTCCGGATCACGAGCTCAAGGTTCATGTCTGACATACGAGCTGAGAATGAGGGATGGTCATATTCTACCTTTCGCTGGCACTGTACAAAATGGCTCCAAGGATGTGTTGCCATATCCAATGGAAAGATTCCCTTAAAACGGATTCGCAAATTTTGAATTCTTGAGTCTAGATTAAATAGCCATTTGGGTGCTATCTTTTGCTGTCCTAGATAGTTCATGGAATAAGAACATGCGCATCGCCAAGGAATAGAAATGCCATTGTGGTGGTTGTGGAAAATGACTGGAACTAACGATCCAGATGGTAGGATATATACGAACTCGCCTGAACCGCTATCCATCAAGATCTTGATCGTGACTGCATTGGTATTGGTGTTCTTCGGGATATTCGCAATTACCAAAGGTTCCCTGAACGGTCTATTCCTATTGGGGATCGCTGGAACGATGATAGTGTTCGAGGTATGGCGAGAGTACGCACATAATCCGATAGAGGTCCGCTTAGGTCCAAGCGAGATGCATCTATTATTCAGGTGGTCAAGTCCGATGCTGGTGAGATATGACGATATTGTTTGGCTGGCATTGCCCTTCAAAGGTCGGATCGGTGGTATCAAGATCAAAGGAAGGTTTTCTTTCGAGATGAATCTCGAAATCTGCCTGGAAATAAGGAATGGCATGAATGACGATTCAAGATTGGCGCGACCAGGTGGAATCTAGTGATGAGATCTTTCCGATCTCGGACTTTTGAGCACTAAGATCGTTAACTCAGCGAGTCACGTGTTCTTGGTCCTCGCGGGTCGAGTGTCTTTGCATGTAAGTTTCATAAACTTGAAAACAATACATCAGCGGGATGCACAGAAAGGGGCCCGGCAATGTCTTGGCTTCCATTGTCCAATGGATTCGCGGTTCCGATAACCCAAAGAATCCACTGAGCCGATGGTCAGACGGTGGGCCAGATCTGGCAATGATACATGGCTAACGTCGAGCTGTTAATTGAGATTGGAACGATATTGATGGTGGCATTCATAGGCGCTACCATCGCCACGAAGCTGAAGCAGAGCGTTATCCTAGGCTACATTATCGCAGGGGCACTGATCGGCCCCTACATTTACATCGAGATCGGTCCGATCGTCTACAACGGTGTGGTGCACGAGACCGGTCTGATCGACCTATTCTCCCAGCTTGGCCTGATCCTGCTCATCTTCTTTGTCGGGCTGGAGTTCTCCATCGATAAGATCAAGCGGGTCAAGGGTCCAGCGGTCGTGCTCTCGCTGATCGATGTGGGGCTGAACCTCTTTACCGGTTTCCTCCTCGCCGCCTGGCTGGGATGGGGATTGGTCGATTCGATATTCCTGGCAGCGGTCCTTTCGATGAGCTGTTCCGCCGTGGCCATGAAGACGCTGGTGGAGCTCGGAAGGCTGGAGAAGCCGGAGACCGAGTTCATGCTGGGCATGATAATTCTAGAAGAGTTCATCTCCATGCTGTTCCTGACCCTGGTAGGCGGCCTGCTGATCAAAGGGGATGCCACTTTCTCACCGACCAACATGATCGTCGGCATGGTGGCCTTCTTTGTGTTCTTCGCGGTCATGGCCGCGGTCGTGATCCCCTACGTCATCAAACGCCTGGACAAGATGAAGAGCGACGAGATGTTCGTCCTGTTCATGCTGGGCATCATTGCCTTGACCGCGGCCATAGCGGAATACTGTGGCGTTCCATCCCTTATAGGCGCCTTCTTTATCGGCATCACCTTTGCGGAGACCCGGATCACAAAGCGCCTGGAGAGAAAGATCGCTCCCCTCCGCGACGCGTTCGTTGCCATCTTCTTCGTGTCCTTTGGCATGTTCATCGACCCCTCGATGTTCGGCGCGGTCTGGTCGATCATCATCATAGCGGTGGTCATAATCCTATTGGACGAGATCGTCATCATGTCCATAGTGGCGTATCTGGTGGGCTTTCCCAGAAGGGAGGCGGTATCCATCGGCTCATCCTTCAGCGCCCGTGGGGGCGAATCGGTGATGTACGCCACCGTCGGAAGCAAGGCCGCCACCGCTACCAAGGGGGCGGAGCTCTATCCGATAGCTGGAGCGATAACCTTCGTCATGTCAGTTCTCTGTCCGTACTTCATCAAGAAGAGCTATGAGATCGCGGACCGCATGGCCATTAGGGTGCCCAGATACATAGCCTATGGCGGCTCCATTTTCTCCCGTACCATGGGAAAGATGATCCTACCCGGAGGCCTGAGGCTCTTCAAGACGTCGAAGGGTTTGCCGATATCCCTCTCGCTCTACCTTATGTCCATCATATCGATCCTTTCCCTGACCGGAGAACTTCGTCTGGCCGCCTTCATGATCTCGCTCGGCGCATGCGCGGTGGCCTGGTTCGCACTTCGCTCAGAGATCGACAAGGTGGTAAGGAAGATCGACTACTCCAATCTCGGGACCATCTATGGGAATGCTGGCAAGATCTCTCATTACATCGCTTCGGTGATCAGCCTGTCGATGATCATGTGCGTGACCGACGCGTTCGTGATGGTCGTCTACTGGCCTTCGGTCATCATCATTTCCGTGGCCTACGTGTCCTGGTTCATCTATCTCATGAAGATGGTCCACCATCACACCTGCGACGATTCGGTCAAAATGCCGGAGTTCCGTCGTGTCCCGGCTGAAGAAACCGCAGAGCCAGGCAATCCAGTGTACAAACACCGGGAGCGCTGGAAGGGATTCGAGGACGATGAGCAGCATTGACGGTGCTTGCCGTCCCGGAAGGGATCAGCTGATCAAGGTCTTTTCCTGACGATCCTCGAAGTCGCCCTGGTCGGAACCGGATCCATGTGATCGTTAGAATCCTCTCCTCCAAGCTGTTCTTCCAGGACCTGGATGGAACCGCATATCCGGGACAATGAACTTCTCATCTCCGCCTCCTTCGCCTCCAGCTCTGCCAGCGCCCTTTGGCCAGACTCGTATTCGGCCTTCAGCTCATCCAATCTTTTCCTCAATTGCTCTTTCATGGGAACCTCTGCCACCTTCCGTTGGAATGGGCTTCATTGTTCTTAGCTGTCATTCCCGGGACATCATTCCATTCATGTGCCTTGCTATTGCTTATTAATCGGGAAAGGAATCACCCGTTCATGTCGATCAGGGGCCTCCTGAAGGGTATGAAGGACGTCATTAAGGTGGACGAGCCGCGCTCGCCAGACCTGCAGCTGACCCGAACGTTGTTCGAGAACCAGAAGGTCCCGGTGCTTTTCAACGACGTGAACGGCGGCAAGGTCGTCGGCAATCTATGGAGCAACCGCGCCCGAGTCGCTTCCGCTTTGGGCATCACGAAGGAGGAGCTATTGCCGAAGATGATAGAATCGATCTCCAATCCGGTGAAACCGAAGGAGGTCGATGACCCGGCCTTCCGCCAGGTGGAGATGGACAAGTTCGACCTGACGAAGCTACCGATCCCCAAGTTCTATCCGAAGGACGGTGGGCGGTACATCACCGCCGGCGTGGCCATTTCCGAATTCGAAGGCAAGAAGAACGTGTCCTTCCACAGGCTCATGGTCCTGGACGATCATCGTTTCGGCATCAGGCTCGTTCCACGTCACCTGTTCACGATGCACAAGCTGAGCATGGAGAAGGGCAAGGACTTGCCAGTCGCGTTCTGCGTAGGGGTCTGCCCGTCTGTCCTGCTCGCCGCTGCCACATCCGCAGATTATGCCTTGGACGAGATGGAGATCGCCGCATCGATGAGGAAGGCATGCATGGGCGAATCGGTCGCCGTCGCCCCGACGGACAAGGGTCTCATGGTCCCCGCCTATGCGGAGTATGTGTTCGAAGGCCGCCTCACCACGGACAGGGTCGACGAAGGTCCGTTCGTTGACATTACCGGCACCTACGACGATGTCAGAAAGCAGCCGGTCTTCGCCGTGGACAAGATCTATCACCAAAAGGACCCGATCCTTCACGTCGTCCTTCCCGGCGGATTGGAACACTTCATGCTGATGGGATTGCCGCGCGAGCCGGTCATGTTCAAGACGGTCCGCCAGGTGGTACCGCAGGTGCATGGAGTAAGGCTCACCGATGGTGGATGCTGCTGGCTTCACGGCGTGGTTTCGATCACCAAGAACAAGGAGGGCGACGCCATGAACGCTGCCATGGCCGCTTTCACGGGACACCCTTCAATGAAGAAGGTCACCATCGTCGACAAGGATGTGGACATTTTCAATGACCAGGATGTGGAATGGGCCGAGGCCACCAGGTTCCAGGCCTCCCGCGGGCTGATGGTCGTGAACAACGCGGCCGGTTCTTCGCTGGACCCGAGCGCTGATGGCACCACATCTAAGATCGCCATAGACGCCACCAGGCCGATGGGTGTGACAAAAGGGTACGAGAAGGCTCAATTGCCCTAGAACAAATATCCTCTTTCTCCGATTTCGAATTCTACCATATCTTTTATTATTCTAGACTGGACTGCATCACCGGGGAATGCTGGAAAGCAGCGGGTCGAGAAGGTGCGGGATTGAGGCTTAAGAGACAGTATATCGCATGGGTTGTCGTGGTGATGTTGATCGTGACGGCATTACTGGCGTCCATGATGTCGCAGTATGCACAGGGAGGCAGGATAGCCTACGTATCGGTGAAGACGGACAAGACCACATATTCAGAGGGGGAGAACATCTCTTTCAAGTTCATCCCTCTGACCGATGGTGTGTATTTCAGCACGTCAGGGATCGATTACATTAATAGCATGTTCAATGGTCAGAAGCTCGGTTCAGTCCATATAGTACGCATTCCAGATAGCATAGATCCCGACCAGATCATCCGGGACCGTAACATGTTGAACAAGATCCAGAGCTGGGACAACCGCGACATGACGGTCTCATTCGATTACTTCAACAGCACCGACGGGACAAAATCATTGGAATGGAATGCAACCGTAATGAGATCCGCATTCACATATGTAGGCAATTTCCAGATGAGCCATTACGCCTACACCAAGGCGATGGCCGGCTACTATCTGATATATCCGCAGTTCACATCCCTGGAGGGTCATTCCGTTAAGTTCCAGCTCGATAAGAACGCGATTTTCTATCTCGATACCCTAAAAATGTCATCGGTCCCTGGTCTGAACGAATCGATGATCTCCTACAATATGACGCTTAGCGCACCCACTTCCATGGTCGGCAATTCACACTGTGTCATGTCCTGGTCCATTAACGGAGTTACCGATCGGGACCCGAATGGAACTGACCTCAGACGTGCCGAGTTCGACATCGCCCCCGGAGGAAACCACTCATTAGTGATCGAGGAAGCTACCATCATCTATGGTGGTTACGGTATGCAATCCTTCCGCTTGAGCGGGTGGATCGATACCGCTTGGTGCAACTTTACCTTTGAACGGATGGATTATTTGATCGGTGGGGGGTGGTATGATAGTCCTCAAGACTACTCCTATTATTACTGATTCCGACGAATCGGCCGTCCTAACGGTCGACGGCATCTCCAAGACCTACGGGAACCGGTTCACCACCCGCAACATCCAGGCTTTGGACCAAGCCTCATTCCGGTTAGATAGGAACGAGATATGCGGGCTGGTCGGTCCGAACGGGGCCGGGAAGAGCACACTGATCAAGATCATCATGGGCATTGAGAGAGGCAATGGTGGAAGTGTAAGACTCGCCTCAGGGGACGGACGGCCTGATTTCGGGTATGTTCCCGAAAGGCCGACATTCTTCGAGGACCTGAGCGCCTACTATAACCTGCTGTATTTCGCCAGACTTTATCGGATCACCGACCCGGAACAGTCGGCCATGAAGGGACTTGAGGCCTTCGGCCTCGATGACCGAGCGGAAGACTTCGTCGGGGATTTCTCAAAGGGCATGAAGCAGCGGCTGGCAATCGCCCGGTCGATCCTGCATCACCCGCGCGTCCTGCTGATGGACGAACCCTTCTCCGGTTTGGACCCAACGGCGATGATAGACATCAGGAAATCGCTCAAGACACTTAAGGACCAGGACATCTCCATACTGCTGTCCTCGCACGAGCTGTATGAGATAGACCAGGTCTGCGATTCGATCATCTTCATCAAGTCTGGCAAGATCATAGGCAAGGAGGGCTACCAGAGACAAGGAAACCTGTTGAATATGCAGATAACCGTCGAAAATCCGAGCCAGCAGCTGTTGGACGCCGTCTCGGGGAGAAGGGTGCTCAGCGTTTCCCCCGACGGAAAGGAGATATTGATCGAACTGGAGCGGCCCCAGATACCCGACATCGTTTCATCCATCGTCTATGCCGGGGGCCGGATCGTGGAGACCAAGATCGTCCAGAGGAAGGCCGAGGACATGTACACCGAGATCATAATGGAGGGTGGCAGATGAAGCAGTTGCTCATCCAGGTGAGGAAGGACCTGAAGCTCCTTTCCACCGATGCCCGATTCATCTTCCTGATCGTCGTGCTTGCCGCTATCGCTTTCATCATAGCGGTGCAGTCCTGCTCATCCTATGTCAACAGCGCAAAGGGTTCCACCATAGTCACGTCCGCCTCTTTGATCATCCAGCAGAAGGTCAATCTGGGTCAGTATTGGACCATGCTGCTCGCCATCGATTCGGCGATATTCACAGTGGCCGGGGCGCTGGCTATGACGGCAGAGAAGGACACCGGAATGCTCCGATACATCCTGACCTCCGGATGCGACAAGAAGAGGTTCTTCGCGAGCAAGTTCATAGTGCTGCTGATGATGGTCCTCATAGCGGTGGCGGTGTCCCTGGTCGCGTATCTGATCGCCTTTGCGATGATGGACATGCCCTCGCTAGGGGCTGACACACTGTTCGCTTCGATGATGTTCCCTTTGATCATCCTGCTGGTGTTCGCCGCGATCGGCCTGTTCCTTGCCACCGTTTCCAAAAAGAAAGCAGTGCCGATCATCTTGGCCATCTTCCTGTTCTTCCTGGTGACCATGATGTTCAACCTCAGTTTGACCTTGGGCGCAAACGAGGCGTACAGGGCGAATCCCCACGTTGGGGCAAACAATGCCACCGAATTCATACCGCCGCTGTTCCTGGCCATGGACCTGGCAAACCCTATGATCTTGACGCAGGGGACCTACCTAAGCATGGGCGTAGTCCCAAATGATTTCGCAAGTGTCTACAATCCCGTACCATATGATCTCACAGGGGGAGCGATCCTCGGCCTGGCCATGATGCTGGTCTTCGTCGCGATCGGATATGCTGCGTTCAGGACAGAACGGTTGGACAAGGTCGGAGATAGTGGGATCATCGGCAGGATACTTGGGAGGTAGAGAAAGTGATGAACGAGGCCTGGTGAGGCTTTCCCAACCTCATATCCTTGATCGGAATTGACATTTGAACGGGTGATCGGCGAATGATAGGCCACCATTTCCAAGCCTCTCTTTGACCCGTAGATCCCCCTGATGTCCGGTATTAAATTATGTTATTTCATATAATTAATTGATGCCATCTTTGAACCGCATCGTTCGATTCATCAGACACTCGGGGTCGCAAGCATTCGATCGGGTCGAAATTGCCTATCACGGGGGAAGAGGGCACGGGGGATCATCTTGAACAGGTATGGATGCTTGAACATGTAGGAGGGTCGAGTGTAGAAAATAAGGTATGCCATGACAATCTTCCTGGAAACCGCCTTGCGGCCCACTCCAAGTTTATCATAGTCGATGACTGGGTCGACCACGGTGAATCTGTCATAATCTTCGGTTAAGAGGAGACCTCGGGATCTCATGCTCTCAAAGATGGGGGTGCCAGGATATGGTGTCAGCAGGGAGAATTGGGCAAAATCCAGTCTCAGCCTTACCGCCAGCCGGATCGTGTCGTCCATCTCTCTCAGGGTTTCGCCTGGATACCCGAGAATGAATGAACCCAGAACGTTCAGGTCAACTTCCTTTGCCTTATCGACGGCATCATGGACCTGGGCCAGCGTTGTCCCCTTCCCCATCAGATCCAATACTCTTTGGGACCCGGACTCGATGCCCAGGTAAAGGGAGCTAAGCCCGGCTTTCTTGAGGTCGGCCAGTAATGGCGTGGACAGGGTATCCACTCTTGAGGACGCAGTGAACTTGATGTCCAGTCCTCTTCTGATTATCTCCTTTGCGATCTCCGTTGCCCTCTTCTGATTCAGGACGAAGATGTCGTCGATGAACTCAATGTGCTCCACCCCCATCTCGATTAGGATCTCCATCTCGTCGACGATGGAGGTAGGTGACCGAGCCCTGAACCTGCTCCCCATCATGCGCGACGAAGCGCAATAAGAGCACCCGAACACACAGCCGCGGGATGTGATCATGGTGCCTATGGGTTTCTTCTTCACCGGATCCTTGTAATCATCGAGGCGGATCAGATCCCTTGCCGGAATGGGAAAGGCGTCGATGTCGGGCCTCATCTCTCGGGGGCGGTTCACGACAATTTTGTCATTGGCCTTGAAAGCTATCCCTTTCACGTTCTCGAGATCATGTCCCTTTTCCAATGTGGATACCAGATCCACAACTGTGTCCTCACCTTCTCCCATCACCGCGATATCGATACCTTTACCGTGTTCCAACGTCTCTTCCGGCAGAAAACTGACATGGGGCCCCCCCAGGACGGTCACGATCCCCTCATCACGAGACTTGATCGCATCGGCATAGTGGACGGCCGAGTTCAGAGTCGATGTCGCGGCGGTCAGACCAACGATCCTGGTGTTCGGCGAAATGTTCCGGGCGAGCTCTTCGGGTCCCATTGCTTTTACGTTGTCGTCGATGATCTTTACGGAGAATCCATTTTGGCGGAGCGATGAGGCAAGATAAAGTAGGTTCAGGGGAGGCGCCTTTAGACCCAATCTCTCCCGCAGAGTGGTATGGTCATAGGGTGCGATCAAAACAACTTCTGACATATTCGTGATTTTCGTATCAACGGGTGTATTGAAATTTGGTTGCGATTTAGCGGATTTCGGCACTCTCGTCGTCCTCTCAGCCTCACCTTTCTCGCTGGCCGAACGTATCGCATCTTTCGTTTCTACCGCCGTATGTAATATCCTCTGGGTTGCCTCATGAAACTGGACTTTTTGCCCTCACCGTCATACTTCCAGCTTCTTATGGAATGAGATTAATCGCACTCTTTCCGACCGTTCAGGCAGAAGTTGATGGCCGGCAGGTGTCTCCGGTGTTCATCTCTTGATGGCCCGTTCTCGATATGATCGGGATATGAACATGAGGTAGATCAGCGCATACAGGGAGGATACGATCAATACCAAGGTGATCGCAGCCTGTTGTGAATAATCGAAAGAAGCCGTGAAAATGAAGATACTGGAATATCCGATGTACTCCAGAATGGCATAACGTATCCCGAACCCTGCCGCACTGGATGCCATAAAATCGATCACATTCATTTTCAGCAAACCGGCGGCGACCGATGAAACGGTATAGGCAAAAGGAATGAAGGTCGAAATGAAGACCGAGAACCGGCCATGTTCCTTCAGCCGTCTTTCGGCTGAATCCAGGCTATTCTCTGATATCCGAAGGTAGGCAAGGCCTTTGAGCAAAAGCGGTCTTCCCACGAATCTGCCTGGAAGGTAGCCTATCGGAAGTACAGCTGCGATGAAACATACCAGGAAGGTCAGGTATGCATCGAACAGGCCGATCGATGAGAGGTATCCGAAGGCCGGCAACAGGATGTAGTCGGGAATGGGCAGGAAAGCAATGCTGAGGAACATGCTGATATACCCGGCCAGAAAGATAGATGATAGTTCATCCTCCTGGTATGGATTGTATGATTGTATGTCAATGAAACGAAAATAAGCGTTCAGCAATGCCAAGACCGACAGAAACATTACGATCATGGAAACGATGAATAGATAGTGACGCAGCTTAGGGCGAGACTTGCCCCCTTCCCCGAGACTTGGAACATCGTTCCCTCTGGTTTCCTGGGAATTAGTTCGGGAAAGTTCCTCGCCCTCTTTCATTGCTGATGCAATGGGTATCCGGCAGACCTTGGAGATTTCGAATTCCGGTCTGAGGAACCTTGGCACTCTCGGTCAAGGAGATCCGGCAAAACGGCGTCATCGCTCCATAGGATACCGGAATGGACCTAGTTCTGCATCCTGTTCCTGCGCAGGAAATCAAGCAGGATCGGGGTATAGCGGTCCGGAGCTATCATATGCCCGCACCCGTCCAGAAGGACCAATCTCGAGCCTTCTATCCTTGATGCGAGTTCTTCTCCGAACCGCGGCGGGACCATGATGTCCTCGTTTCCATGGACCACGAGCGTCGGAACAGTTATCGCGGAAATGCGTTCATGAGAGTCGAACCGGTCCAACGCCCACTTCTGCCTGGCAAACCCGTCCACAAGGTAAAGGTCCCTTTCCCGCGCTCCCCGTTTATCGTTCTGAGAAACGTTCTCCCTGCCCCGGAAGGCGGCGTTCGTCAGGCACCATGCCTGCATCATGGTCAGGAAGGTCTCGATGCTGGCGCCTTCCTTGACGGTGTTGATCATCGCGTCAATGCCGACGCTTGACCGTTCCGGCCTCCTCATGTAGGTCGACATGAGAGTGAGCGTGGCCACCTGGTCCGGGTGTCTGAGGGTCAGTTCCTGGGCAACATTGCCGCCCATTGACGCTCCCAGAACATGGGATCTGCCTATACCCAACCCGGTGAGCAGACCGGACGCATCGTCAGCCAGGTCCTCCATGGAGAATGGGCGTCCTGGGTGCTCGGTCTTTCCGGCACCCCGGTTGTCTATCGTTATGACCTTGTACTCCTTTTCCAGCAGGGGCAACGCCTTCTTCCAGCTGGTCAGATCCCCGCAAAGCCCGGTGATAAGGATCAGAGGCTCCCCGGAACCGTGCACTTCGTAGTGCACCTTGGTGTCCCCTACAGACATGTGCGGCATCAAGACTCCTAGAAAAGAGGAAAGGAGAAAAATGTTTGGTTTCCACAACCGGCCCAGAGAAAGGTTCTCGGGACATCCTTGATTCCTTTGGGAATCCACACTTTACGCTTCCGGCCACAGTTTGGCCGACAGCTCCCTCAGTTTGTACTTCATGATCTTGCCGCTAGCGGTGAGCGGATATTCCTCCACGAAGGCCACATATTTCGGTACCTTGTAGAACGAGATCTTGTTGCGGCAGAAGTCCTGTACATCGGTTTCGGTCATGGTCACACCAGGTTGCAGGATCACGAACGCACCAGGCTGCTCTCCGTATTTCTTGCTGGGAACACCGACGACCTGCACGTCACGCACCCCGGGCATGTGATGGACGAAATCTTCGACCTCTTTCGGATAGATGTTCTCCCCGCCCCGGATGATCATGTCCTTGAGTCGACCGGTGACCGAGTAGTATCCGTCCTTGTCCCTCTTGCCGATATCGCCAGAGTGGAGCCAGCCGTTCTTGTCGATGGCGTGGGCCGTCTCCTCGGCCATCTTGTAGTACCCTTTCATGACGATGTAGCCCCGGCAGCACAGCTCTCCGTGCTCCTCGTCCTTGCAGAACTCGCCGGTGTCCGGGTTGATGACCGCGACCTCGACTCCGGGCATTGCCTTACCGACCGTGGAACACTTCCTTTCCAGGGAAGGCTCGTCATACCTGGTCTGGGTCATGCCGGGTGATGATTCTGTCAACCCGTATACGTTGGTCACCTCGGTCATGTGCATCTTCTCCACGCATTCGTTCATCGACTTGACCGGGCAGGGGGCGCCTGCCATGATCCCGGTGCGCAGCGTGCTGAAGTCGAACTTGCTAAACAGCGGGTGCTCCAGTATGTTGATGAACATGGTGGGAACACCGTAGACGCCGGTGCACTTCTCCCTCTCGATGGCCATCATGACCGTCACCGGGTCGTACTTCTCCAGGATGACCATGGTGTTGCCCCAGTTCAGGCTGGACATGACCCCCAGGACGCAACCGAAGCAGTGGAACAGAGGTACTGGCAAACAGATGCGGTCCTGCGGACCGAAGTTCATGTTCGCTCCGATCCAATATCCATTGTTGCCGATGTTGTGATGCGTCAGCATGACCCCTTTCGGGAAACCGGTGGTGCCCGACGTATATTGCATGTTGACCACGTCGTAGCAGCTCAGGGATGACTGGCGCTCCGAATATTCGACATTGGTCACCTGGGTCGCCATGGACATCACCTCAGGCATCGAGTACATACCACGGTGCTTTTCCGGTCCGAGGAACATGACCCGCTGCAGGTGCGGGAACCGTTCCGTATGAAGCTTATCCCTCGGCTGCGTCCTCAGTTCAGGGACCAGGTCATACATGATCGCGACATAATCGGTGTCCCGATAACCGTCGATGACGAATATGTTCTCGCAGTCGGATTGCTTCAG
The DNA here is from genome assembly GCA_036504055.1 of Methanomassiliicoccales archaeon. NCBI lineage: Archaea > Methanobacteriati > Thermoplasmatota > Thermoplasmata > Methanomassiliicoccales > Methanomassiliicoccales archaeon. Next base: position 25,797 of record DASXVU010000003.1, read on the forward strand.
CACGTACTCGATCTCGGTGGTCTTGTAGTTGATATTGATGGTGAGCAGGATCGCCCCGATCTTCGCGGTGGCGAACTGCAGCGTCACCCAGTGCGGTACGTTGGTGGCCCAGACCGCCACCTTTTCGCCCTTCTTGACCCCCAGTGCCATCAGCCCTTTCGCCACCCGGTCGACTGTGGCGCTGAACTCGCTCCACGTCTCCCGGTAATCGCGGTCCGCGTAGACGATCGCCTCGTTGTCCGGATACTTGGCCACGGTCTCGTCCAGAAGTTGGCCGAGCGTTGCTTCCCTGGTGATCTCCTTCCTTAGCATTTTTGATCACCTCAGAACGGAGTGTACACCGAGGCATAGATGGATGCGGGACCCTTGGTCGCCGAGCCGACGTGGTGCGGAACGACCGAGTTGTAGTACATCGAGTCACCTTCTTCCAGGATGAACGTCTCCTTGCCGTAGATCAGTTCGACCTTGCCCGAAACCACGATGATGAACTCCTCTCCCTCATGGGACGATAGCTGCCTCTCCCCGCCGCCATTGAACTCGATGTAGAAAGGGTCCATGTGCCTGTCCGTCTTGCCCTTTCCCAGTGCGAAGTAGTGGGCATGGTCGGGTCCGGCCCCTCTGGCCCCCGGCGTGTCCTCCTTTCGCTCGTTCGCCCGCACGATCAGCGGATCCCCGATGAACTGGTCGTCCATGAAAGTTCCCAGCCTCTGACCTAGGGCACGGCTGAGCTTGACCAGCACCCCTATGGCCGGATAGGCCTTGTTCTCCTCGATGTTCTTGAGGAGCGTCAGATCCAGACCGGAGTTCTTGGCCAGATCCTCGGGTGTGAGTCCAAGGCGTTCGCGGTACGTGCGTATTCGGGTTCCGAGCTTTTCCGGAGAAGTCATTCTATCCCTGCAAATCGAATTGATGGAACGGACGCCATCGGTCCGATGGACGGCTGGCAGACCGGGTCCTTTGGCAACGAATGCCCTGGTTTTCTATTTTAAGGTTATCTAGAGCGGTCAAGGTTGATTGTAAGGACCGTCTAAGGTGCGGTCAGCGGTTGGAAGAAAATGAAGCATGAGGCCGAACCAAGTGATTCTACCTCATGCTTGCCCGATCACTTTATATTGGATGTCACCCACGCCTTGGCCGCCTCGAACACCTTCTTGTTCTTCTCCACCAAAGCGGGTTTCGAGGAGAAGCTCTCTGCCAGCGCTTCGATGACCTGTTCTTCCGGCAGCCCGATGAGCCCGAGTGCGCTCATGCAGCCGAGGAAAGCGGTGTTAGCCGCTTTCGGCACGCCATTGTCTCCGGCGATCTTCATCGCTGGGAATGCTATCACACGAACGTCGCCCCTTGCCTCCGGCTTTACTGGCAGCGATTTATCGTAGATGAGAACACCGCCTTGGCTGACGGTCGAAATGAACTTTTCCAGTGCGGGTTGGTTCATGCACACCAGGACGTCGGGTCTATCGACGGTCGGCGAACCTACCGGCTGACCGCTCATTACGACCGAGCAGGAGGCAGACCCGCCCCTCTGTTCCGGTCCGTAGCTGGGGAGCCAGGAGACGTACTTTCCGTCGTTTCCGGCTGCTTCCGCAACAACCAATCCGAGGCTGAGGACCCCCTGGCCTCCGAACCCGGAGAACTTGAAGCGTTTCTCGCCGAACTTCGGGTCAGGTACCGGGTCGATGCCGTGGCCGGTGGTTCCCATGAGCTCCTTGAGCGTCTTTTGCTCGATCGGCTTCCGCTGAAGGCCAGGCTCGGCGCTTCTGTCGCGTAGGCATCCCAGCGGGAACACTTTCTCCATCTCGTTGGTGACGAACTCGGCCGATTTTATAGCGTCCATTCGCCAGTTGGTGGGGCAGGGGGAAAGGAACTCGACGAAAGCGTATCCTTTTCCATCCCTCTGGATCTCCAGGGCCTTGCGCACCGCCTTTTTGGCCTGCATGATCCGCTTGGTGTCAGCTACTGAGACGCGTTCGATATAGACCGGAGCCTCCAGCTGGGCGAACACCTCGCACATGTGCAGCGGAAAACCGGTGTTCGCCACATCGCGCCCGAACGGCGTCGTGGTGGTCTTCTGCCCCGGAAGCGTGGTCGGCGCCATCTGGCCGCCGGTCATGGCGAAGAGACTGTTGTTCACGCAGAACGCCGCGAAATGCTCGCCCCGGTTGGCCGCCTGGAACGCGTTGTTGAAGCCGATGGCCCCCATGTCTCCATCCCCCTGGTAGGCGATGACGACCTTGTCCTTGAGCGAACGGGTGATGCCGGTGGCGACGGCCGAGGCCCGCCCATGCGGTCCGGCGACGTTGCCGCAGTCGAAGTAGTAGAAGCAGAACGCGGCGCAGCCGACCGGCGAGACGAAGACCGTCCGGTCCTGGATCCCCAGTTCGGCCATGGCTTCCCCGATAAGCTTCTGGATGATGCCATGCCCGCATCCGGCGCAGTACGTCGTTGTTTTCGTTCCGTCCTTCCGTTCGAACTTTTCATAGAGGCCCGTGGCCTTCTTGACAGATATTGCCATCACTGCACCTCCTTCATCATTCTGCGTGCCGCCTTGAGCACATCCTCCACCTGGATCAGTATGCCGCCCATGCGGTTCACCAGTCGGACCGGGGTCCGCACTTCTCGTTCCAAGTGCAGCAGCACGTCGTCCCGATATTGGCCATTGCTCATCTCGGCCACCAGGACTTTCTTGCCCAGCATCACCCGGTTGAGCTCCCTGGTGGGGAAAGGCATAAGAGAGATCGGCCGGAAGAGACCGGCCTTCACTCCCTCTTTTCTCAGCTGGTCAACCGCTGAACGGGCAACGCGCGCACTCGTCCCGTAACCGGTAATGATCAGCTCAGCATCCTCGATGAGATACGTTTCGCTCATCGCCTCCTTTTCCATCGAGGCATACTTGGCCTGGAGCATCTCGTTATGCTTCTCCATCAACTCCAGGTCCAGGTATATGGATGAGATCAGGTTTCTGCGGGTCTTTGCATCCCCTTGAACGGACCAGGTGGTGGTATCCGGTTTCTCCGATTCCTTTTCCGGAAGCTTTAGCGATTCTTTGACCTGGCCGAGTGTGGCGTCCGCCAGGATCATCGCCGGATTGCGGTACTTGAAGGCTAGCTCGAAAGCCTTGATTGTCAGGTCGCACATCTCCTGGACAGAAGCCGGGGCTAGGACAATGGCATGGTAGTTGCCGTGCCCGCCCCCCTTTACCGCCTGGTTATAATCACCCTGCTCTGGGCCGATATTGCCCAGCCCCGGCCCGGCCCTCATGATGTTGACGATGAGTGCCGGAAGCTGTGCCCCAGCCATATAGGAGATGCCTTCCTGCATGAGGCTGATGCCTGGGCCGGACGAGGCGGTCATGGCCAGCTTGCCGCCGCTCGCCGCCCCATAGAGCATGTTGATGGAGGCGGTCTCGCATTCCGCCTGGAGATATTCCTTGCCCAGCTGAGGGAAAAGTTCCGCCGCTCCCTCTGCTATCTCGCTTGCTGGTGTGATGGGGTAACCGAAATAGACGTCGCATCCGGCGTACAGTGCACCGATGACCACGGCGTCATTGCCTTTTGTGAACTTTCTCATTTCGTCACCTTCTTTTCGGTATGGACCTCGATGGCATAGGGCTCGGGGCAGTTATAGTAACAGATGGAACAACCGGTGCATCCCTCGCCAACATATTCCGCGTGGATGAATCCCTTCTTGTTGATCTTGGTGGACATGCGGAGTGCCTTCTTCGGGCAGGCGTTGACGCATCTGCCGCATCCCTTGCACTCGTCCTCGATGATCACGGGACGGGGCAGTCCCGCTTGCTGGGTCTCTGACATTGAAGCCGCAAATTGAGATGAATCATACTTAAAGCATCGCAAAATCAATAGGTCATATCATTATTTTCACACTTCATATGATAGATTATTCCCATAAATGCTGGAACGCACATAGGTCTTACGAACAAGGAGATTAGCGAAGCCACACCCACTGGCCATCTTCGCCATGGCCTCAACGATATTCCACAATGCTGAGCAAAGGTCCGAGGCGACCATCGAAAGAGACTAATAAATGGCCTGAAATGTAAATCTGACTTGTTTCACACAAATTTTCTCTAATCGAATACGAATTCCCATGAGTTTCCCTTGACCTTCTTTGCCATGGACATGGCGATCATGCCCGCCTCCAGTCTCGCAACATTCAAAACAGCGGTCGGAACGGAGCAATGAAGGCCGACCTCGCCATCCTTCATCCTGTCCAGGATCTTGCTGCCGCTCCAATCGGTAATGTCCATTATGTCCAGATGCTCAAGGCCTTCGGCGAATTTTCTCACTTTTGGGCACGGTGATATGATTTTCACGTGATAACCACCGTTCTCTGCAACGGTTACCTCGATCGTTGTTTGATAACCGCATAAGTTCATGTTCACTTTTGCCTTGGAAGACATGGGACATCCTCATGAATTATTCTTGGTCCAGATGAATGGTCAGGGACAAAGGGTATATACTCTAGGCAATATTTCAACATATCTTGAAATGAGGTTTGGATGAAATGAACCACACAAAGTTCGAGATTCCGGAATGGACATGGGTATTCCATGGGCACGTCTGCCCGTTCATGCCCATCGGGTACAGAATGGGAATCCTGGGCCTAAAAGAGCTAGGAATCGAGAGGGTCAAAGACCATGGTGCATTCGCCTTCTCGGAGATGGGGGTTGGCCATCCGCAAACTTGCATGATGGATGGTGCCATGTCCGCCACTGGATGCACTTATGGCAAATTGATGATGGAACGGCTGGATTACGGGAAGGTAGCCACTATACTCTATGCCCCAGGAAAGGGAGCTGTGAGAGTATATCTTCGTTCAGAGTTCCAGGACGCGCTGGGCAAGTTCGAGTTCTTCGACTACCGGAAGAAGGGTGTGGAGCCTTCTAATGTCCCTGAAGCGGTAGTCGCCGAGGTGGTCGATATGGTGCTGAATGCATCTGATGAGGATATGTTCAAAGTAGAGAGACTGCCCGATTTCACCTTCAGCCGGCCAAAGGGATCGTTCTCGAAGGGCAAATGCACCAAGTGCGGCGAGTATGTATTCGAACGATATTTGCGCATGGTCGATGGCAAGCCGATGTGCATACCTTGCTCGGAGTATACCCAGACCTGGGTCAATGTATTGAAGGGAATACAGTAGGGATATCCATGGACGGGTTGTTCTGGGTCGCCGTTATCTCCGTATTTCTGGTCTCGATCATCTTCTCGATGTTCGGACAGGGTGGCGGCTCTCTCTACACTCCGATCCTATTCCTACTGGGTTATACGGCCTTCATATCGGTATCGACATCGTTGGTGCTCAACCTTTTCACGGCCGCTTCTGCCTCCATTGTCTACTTTCGCCAGAAATTGATTGACATGAAAATGTCGGCAGCATTCATCCCTGGGATTTGTATCGGCTCCCTAATCGGGGGTGTCCTCGGCAATTTCGTCGATCCAACCATTTTGATGTGGTTATTTGTCATCTTTCTCATTGGTGCTGGGGCCAGGATGATCTACACAATGCGGGATAAGAAGGCGGAAAGCGAGGTCTGCCCCACCGGTTTTTCCGGGAGAATGTATGCCACGATCGTCTTCGTCAGCTTCCTGGTGGGTATCTTGTCGGGACTGCTGGGCGTTGGAGGCGGCATCATTATCGTACCGTTTCTCATATTCATCTGCAAATATCCAACAAAGAACTCAGCCGGGACGGTTTCGTTCATAATCATTTTCTCTTCGATGTTTGGGGTCATAGGTCATTCGGCTTTCGGAGCCCTCGAAGTAACTCTGATTGTTGCAACAGGCATAGCAGTGCTCATCGGCGCATCGATAGGGGCAAGATTGACCGTGAAGCTAAGATCCAACTGGATCAAGGTCGGTTTCGGACTGATCATGTGGGTCTTTGCCATACAATTGATACTAAGATTGCTGACTTGATCACTAAGGGGGCAATAGTAATGAAGTTCAGAATTAGAAAACTCTGCTCGTCGACGGAAGAGTACGAGGCGATGGCTGATGGACCAATAGATCTGGACTCCCTGAGCGTTGCTCTTTCAAAGCGTCCTAGCATCAATGTCACGTATAGTCCGTTATTACTCACCATCCTTTTTGAGGACGAGGGGGTTGTCATAAAGTTATATTCCAATGGGAATGCCTTGATCTATGCCAACACGAAAAGGGACGTAGAGAGCGCATGTTCCGAATTAGCCCAGGCCGTTCGAGAGAGTAACGATTCAAACAGATCTGAAATACAAAATTGATCAACATCGGTCTGTTTTTTTCGTTATATCAACATTAATTGAAATTAGAACATCATGAGCGACATATCGACCTTCTCTGAGTGAGGACAGAATTTGCATTATAACATTGTACTGACTAGTTACGATCGATCTGAAATCTCATTGTTCAGTCTCAAGGAGGCTAGCCGAGGACATACTCGATACTTCCCGAATGGTTTACAAAAAGGTCTGCCCTGAACGAATTCCTTAATAGAATTCCAGACTCCCTAAGGACCAGCATAAGGAGGTATTTGAGGTCGTTTGTCTCCTCTTCCATTCTTCAAACATTCTATTTCTTGAGCCGTTCATTCGGAAATCTGGATAATTTTAGAATGCTATCAATGACTTCCCCATCTCTGTCAGCATATAGATACGCCATTTCTTACGCGGGGAAGAGGTGATCAGTTTCGCTTGTTCCAGGATGTTGAGATGATATGACAGACGAGAATCGGATAGTTCGGTTATCTCCTTAAGAATGCAGGGGCACAGGTCGATGACGAGGAGAGCATGCAGGATCTGCAACCGTATCGGGTCTGATACCGCCTGAAAACGTTCCGCTTCAGAAGTAAGATTTTCCTGGTCAGGGACAAGCTTTCTCAATCCCTCCAATCCACCTCGCTCGTTCAGGGCCTCTTCCATTTCCTTTGGAAGGTTCATCACATCCGTACAACAATCTTTCTTCGACGTACTTTTCCCGGCCATGTCTTGTCCTCTGCGCTCCTGAAGTAATAAAGAGTATCCATTATCCATTTATTGATTTCAGCATCTTCCCTTGCATCAGATATTCCTTGAACCCGTGGGTCCATTATCAGCTCCAGGGAAGACCCATTTAGCCCCATAATGACTAGAGAGTGTTTTTCAACCTTCGTCCATCGGTGACATTGCGGAATTGTGAGCGCATATTCACAAAAGGTTCTTCATTTGAACCATCCAGGCGTCGTGCATTGGAATGAGTATAACAATGGTCAGGAACCTATTTATATCGACCAAATGCTTCACTTCAACAATAATTGAAACAAGATGGCCAGGGACCATTAATTAGGGGGATTTGATGAGCGAGACCGTAGAGGAAAATAGCCCGGCTCCAAGCGGATTGAAGAAACTGTCGTTCTTGAATAGGTATCTGACCGTTTGGATCTTTGCCGCCATGGGATTAGGCGTTGTCCTCGGAGTCTCCATTCCGGGATTCGCGGATTCCTTGAACAAGATGAGCGTCGGCACCACCTCGATCCCGATCGCCATCGGCCTGATACTCATGATGTATCCTCCTTTGGCCAAAGTTAAGTATGAAGAGCTTAGCCAGATTACGAAGCAGCCAGAGGCTAAGAAGATGTTCTCAACGTCCCTGCTGCTGAATTACGTCGTCGGCCCGTTGCTGATGTTCGCCCTGGCCTGGATCTTCCTTCCGGACCAACCATTATACCGAATCGGTCTAATATTGACGGGGGTAGCGAGATGCATCGCCATGGTCCTGGTGTGGAACCAGCTCGCCGAAGGAGATAGCGAGTATGTAGCAATCCTCGTCGCTCTGAATTCCATATTCCAGATAGTCCTCTACTCGTTCTACGCATATTTCCTGATCTCTGTGCTATCGGACGTTGTATCACCGGGATCCGGAGTGGCGGTGGACATCTCGATCGTTTCCGTTGCCATAAGCGTGATAATCTATCTTGGGATACCGTTCTTCGCCGGTGTTATCAGCCGATACACTCTGAGACCAAGATTGGGAGCAGACTGGTATGACAACAAGTTCATGCCGGTCGCGGGGAAGGTCTCCCTGCTGGCTTTGCTCTTCACCATCGTGGTCATGTTCTCGTTGAGAGCCCAGTCGATCGTAGACACACCGTTTGATGTGGTAAGGATCGCGATCCCGTTGGTCATTTACTTCGCGATCATGTTCCTGCTGTCGTTCTGGCTTTCCATGCGGCTCAGGATCGATTACGGTCATGCCGCTGCCCAATCGTTCACCGCGGCGAGCAACAACTTCGAACTGGCGATCGCAGTCGCCGTTGGCGTGTTCGGCATATCCTCGGCAGTCGCGTTCGCGGCCGTCATCGGACCGCTGGTGGAAGTGCCAGCGCTAATTTCACTGGTGAACCTGTCCTTGTACTTCAAACGGAAGTACTACGATGTGGGTGGGAAATTCAGGGGGAGGACACAGGAAGTCTGATATGATGGACCCCCGCACCAAGGAGCTAGCGGCCATCGCAGCCTCGGTGGCCGGCCGTTGCCAACCCTGTTTCAAGCATCACCTCGGCAAGGCGCTGGAGCTGGGGATCGGCGAGGATGACATCAAAGAAATAATCACATTAGCTGAACGAGTCGGCGGCGCTGGGGGCCAGCGCATGTCCGGTTTCGTCGAGATCACCATGAAGGAAACGAAGAAGGAGGAATCAAATGGCCATTGAAGAGATAGACCTGTATAAGTTGAAAGCTGAAGATCTTGTGAAGTACCTGCCTGGACAGGATAAGGGCTGGGCCGAATTCGCTCAGAAATTGATCGACAAGAATGCAAAGGCGGTTGACTGCCCGAAGATCGAAAAGAAGATGGCCGAGGCGATCGACGCGGTGCTGAGCATCGATATCCGCCTACCAGAGAGCGACCCCATGCAACAGAAGGTGCCGGAGAAGCTATTCGAGTACAACTCGCCTGACGATAGCTCGCCGGTATTGATCACGGGCAACTCTATCATCACGCACCAGATATTGAAGCTGATCTTGGACAAGACCAAGGTCAAGGCGTATCTTGTGCCGGTCGATACGATCGGCTACACCTTCGACAACTCCGTCGTTGCAGGGGCGCTCACACCGATGGCGGTCATGAAGGCGATCAATGAGAGCGGTGTCGGCAGCAAAACATCGGCAAGAAAAGCGATCATTTCTAGCCTGGCAAGCGAGCAGAAGAGCGGAATCGAGCGGATCACCCGATGGGCGTTGGAGCTCGGACCGGTCAGCGGCTTCGAGCTTCCGTTGTACCTTATCGCCAGGGGTTAAGCCATCAAGCCACTACCTATCATGTAAGGGCACAGTATGCGAGAGCGGGCAGTCCATGGTTTCGAAATTGTATCGTATCGTGAAAGTGAGGAAGGAAGAGCCCGCTCCATGGCTTCAGGGAGAGGTCAAAAGGCACTGCATCAGATGTGAATCGGTCGTGGAAAGGATGGACCCCATGTGTCCGGTCTGTTCTTTACCGCTCCGTAAGGAGTGCCCTGTATGCCATTATTGGGTTGAAATGGACACTACGTTCTGCGTTTCCTGCAGGCACCCCTTCCCATTGCCGTATCCGAGGAAAGCAACGATCAAGATGTGGCACGATAAGATCGATTGAGAATTGAAGAACATGGCGAACGATCCGTATATCGTCAAAACAAATTTATTCGAGGTCTATTCGATCTATCTGATTCCGGGGGCACCATTCTGCTGACCATGAAGGAGCGATTGCTGACCGCCTTGGACCGTGGGGTGGTCGATCGAGCGCCCTGTGTCAGTCCCGGCCAGACAGCCATAGCGGACCTCCAGCGGTCAGTGGGTGCGGAGTGGCCATTGGCCCATACGAACGCAGAACTGATGGCCACGCTGGCGTTGGCCTCGGTCACCTTGGGAGGCCAGGAAGGGGCCAGGGTTCCTTTCGAGACCACCATGGACGCTTCTGCCTTTGGCGCATCGGTCGAGATGGGGGCTATCCTTAGGCACCCGTACGTCAGCGGGCATCCCCTGGTCGATCAGGAAGCGGTCGATCGGGCGATGGTCCCGAACCCTCGGGAAGACGGAAGGGCACCTGTTGTGCTGGAGGCCGTGCATCGACTAAAAAGTGAAAGGGTGCCTGTCCTGTGCGCAGTGACCGCCCCGTTCACTCTGGCCTGTTTCCTGCGTGGTGAAAGGGACACTCTCATGGACATCATAATCAATCCCGCATTCCTCGGCAATGTGTTGAAATTGGCCGAAAGATGGGCGGTTACCTTCATCCATGAGGCGGTGGAGGCAGGGGCTGACGTAATCGTTCTTGAGGACACCTGGGCCAGCGGAGAGATCCTATCACGACAGCAATATCTGGATAACGCCCTGCCGGGGGAGCAGACCTTGGCACGAGAAGTACATGAGATGGGTGCCCGCTCCATCCTCCACCATTGCGGGCATCCCGGATGCAATTTCGATCTCATGGCAAACAGCGGGGCGGACGGACTGACAATCCACCAGACAATGGGTGTTCGTGAGGCCAAGGAGCAACTATCAGGCCGGTGTGCAGCTGTTGGCAACCTAGACCCTTTATCGATCTTACGTCTTGAGCCAAATGAGATCTTCGATCTCAGCACGCGCTGCTTGGCGGAGGGGATCGACGTTCTGGCACCAGCCTGCGGACTCGATCCTGCTACTCCTTTACTGAACATGAGGGCCATGGCTGATGCCGCTAATGGATCCACTCATTAGGCCAGCTGGTTACGCGCTCAATTCAAGGCCACCGTTGACCGGACCTAGTGAAAAGGATTTGCCATCCAGTCCTTCAGAGCATCCTTTTCTCGATAGTCTCCCTGACCTTGATGACGTCCAGCAGTTCCTCGCTCCTCACCAGGGACATGCCGGCCCGGTCGCCCATCAGTTCCACGATGACGATCCTTTGGGGATCTCTCAGATCGACGATGCCTTGGTTTATCGGTGCGGTCAGTCTCTCGATGAGATCGGACGAATGCCTATCGGTATGGCGCTTATGCAGATGCATCATCCATCTCTCATTGGAGACTATCTGTTTTCCATACTCGGTCGTCACCTTCAGCATCTCATCGATGTAAGGTTCGACCCATTTCTCCAGCGGTACCCAATGGTGTGTATAGGGGAATTGCTCGGGGTCCTGAAAACACAGCTTCCTTAGGTCCGCCACCACTTCCTTCGGGTCCCCAAGGACCTTGATCTCGCACACGCCTTCCATGTCCGTGTACTCGATGCTGTCCACGTATGCGTCCACGTCCTTGAGTCTTGCTCTTATCTCTTCCTCAGCGTGACCTTTCTGGTTCGGGCGAAAGGTCACCAACATATTGCCGGTTACCATTTTTTCACCCTCTGTGTGTTAATACGAAGTCACGGGTAGTTCATCCTTTCGGATAATGAAATCGACGAAAGGAGGATGAGCGTTCGTCTGCCCTTTTCCACTGGAACATCGTTCGTATACTAAATGAAAAAGAAGAGCAATGGCCATCCTATCAGGATACTTCTGGGCCATAGAGAAAAGGCGGTTCTGTCCGCAATATGCGGGAACGGCCAGGGATCAGGCTTTGTGCCTGAGGTCGATGGTCTCCTCGCGCTCCTTGCCGATGCTGACGATCTTGACCTCAACCTCGGTGACCTTGGCGATGAAGTCGAGATAGTCACGCATGTTCTTGGGCAATGCCTGGTATCCCTTCTGGGCCACGGCCTTTGATTCGCCTTCTGCCCAATCGTCCCATCCGGGAAGTTCCTCATAGATCGGTTTGGCCCTCTCCAGTTTGTGAAGAGAAGCGGGGAACTCATCGAACTTCTTGCCGTCGATCTCGTATGCAGTGGCGACCTTTAGCGTCTTCAGGCTGTTCAGGACGTCGAGCTTGGTTACCGCCAAGGCCGTGAGGCCGTTCAGCCGGCAAGCGTGCTTTACCACCACCAGGTCCAGCCAGCCGCAGCGGCGGGCCCTTCCGGTGGTGGTGCCCCATTCTCCGCCCTTGGTGAGCAGGTATTTTCCAAGGTCATCGCTCAATTCGGTCGGGAACGGTCCAGCTCCCACCCTCGTGGTGTATGCCTTGGTGACGCCCAGCACATCATTGATCTTGTTCGGACCAACGCCGACGCCGGTGCAGATCCCGCCGGAGATGCAGTTGGACGATGTGACGTAGGGATATGTGCCGTGATCGATGTCCAGCATGGTGCCCTGCGCTCCTTCGAACAACACCTTCTTGTTGTGCTTCAGCGCGTCGTTCACCAGTACCGAGGCGTCGACGACGTACTGCTCCAACAGTTTACCGGAATCGAGCAATGATCGGACAAGCTGGTCCTTGGCCTCCATCTTTGGTCCGTCCAGAATATGCAGGTATTTCTCCTTGACCGGATAGATGAGGTCCATCTTTTCTTTCAATGCCTCCTCGTCCATGATGTCGCAGATCCTGATCCCGGACCGCGAGATCTTATCAGAATAACATGGTCCTATGCCGCGGCCAGTGGTGCCTACGCCCTTTGCACCGCGTTGCCTTTCCTCGGCCCCATCCAGCATCTTGTGGTACTTTACGATGACGTTCGCCCGGTCGGATATCTTCAAACCCTTCATCGAATAGCCACGGTCCTCGATCTGCTTCATTTCCTTGAGCAGCTCGTCCGGGTCGACGACACAACCATTGCCAATGACGTTTATGGTGTTAGGCCTGAGGATCCCTGAAGGAAGAAGATGAAGGCCAAAGACGTCGTCCCCGATCTTGATGGTGTGACCGGCGTTGGTTCCGCCCTGGTACCGCACCACGAGGTCCGCGCCCTCGGCGATATAATCAGTGATCTTACCCTTTCCCTCGTCTCCCCATTGAGTACCAATGACAGCGATGCTAGGCAGGTGCTCACCAGCAACCGCCAAATCCGTCTCTGGGTAATTAAGGTTTGGTTATCCGGGGAGGCCTATCTCCCGATAGGCGGCCAGTATTTCAGCGAAACTTCGATCGGATTTGAAGCCAGTGGGTGACATGTGGGTTCGGGACGCGTGGCCGATCTGTCTCATTTTTTCCATCAGGACCTCTCGCCTTGGAGGGGACAGCTTGGCCACTGAGGACAGTTCGTTGTTCTCATAGAAATAGGGAACATCCAGTTCCTCCTTCCACAGTTCCATGTATTTGGCACATCTGTCCTTCTCCGCCAAGGAATCTGGCATCCCCATGGAGCCGAGGAAGTCCTTGTCCGCCAGCGGTCCTAGCCACATCGGTCCGCAGTCCTTCGGGGTCCTCTGGTGCTTCGACGTGGTCCTTTCATGGGTGGACCGGTCGTATTGCATATACCCGATCTGGTCCAGAGCGGCATCCGCGTGATACGCCGACTGGGGCATCCTCAGGTATAGCCTCATATAATGGTCTGCGTAGAAGCACAGCATCGGTACCGTTCCCTTGTCCAGCTTCGCCGCTTCCTTGGCCACGTAACCGATCAGGATGCGAAGGCCGGCCTCATGACAGAACTCGCCCCGGCAGGGTATCGCCCCGTATCGGCGGACGCATTTCTTGGACTGCGCCCCGGCCAAGGGAGCGGTGTCGGTGGCCGTGATCGCCAGGATGCCGTTCCTTTTCAACGCCTGGAGTGCCGCCGGAATGAAATCCACGGGAGTCCCGAATGGGTCCAGGTCCACATAGTCGTAGTATTCCCTGGCAAGCTGGCAGCGCAGGTCGTTGTTGATCGCGGTGCAGTTCTCCAGGCCGTTGAGGGCGATGTTCTCCTTGATGAACTCGGCGGCCATTGCATCTCGGTCGCATATGTCAAAATGGATGTCGGGCCTGACCTCCTTGGCGATCCTCAGCGCCCTCACGCCGGTCGCCGACATGGCGTCTATGGCCGTGCGAACCGTCACCTGCGGTGAACTGAAGAACATGACCGAGACATCGCGGTTGAATGCCATCTGGCCGTTGAAGAATACCCGGCCCTGAATCTTTCCGGGACCGTGATCGGTATGGTTGACTGGGATGTAAATGTCCGTGGCGCCTTCCCGGGCTAGGATGGAGTCAGCCGGCTGGCTCAAAGAAGCTCTCCCTTCATGAGCTTCATTATCTTGTAAGGAAGCAGGTTCCGGTTGATGGGCGTCACTTCCAATATCCTTACGTCGTCCCGGCGCCGGATGTCCTGAAGGAGCGGGTTCCGCGATTTCTTGTGCAAGGTCAGAAGGATAGGCTTCTCCACGTCCAACGCTGCCTTGACCGCGTTAACGAACTTCTCGCTCTCGACCTCGATCTTCCCGACCTCATCGATAACGATGACGTCGGACTCGGCGCAAGCCGTCTCCAGCGCCCGGACGCCGACATCCTCCAGCACACTGAGGTCGATGCCATACTTGCCGACCATGAACTTGCTCACAATGTCCGTGGAGGCCAGCACTCCCTTCTCCTTGGTGCGCCAGTCGATTACGTAGAAACCGCTTCGTTTCTTATCGTCCAAAATAGGTTCGGTGATCATGCCACCGACCTTGAGGCCCTCTGTCTCGAGCATTTCGATAACCTTTACCAGGGTGTGCGTCTTGCCCGCACTTGGAAGGCCAGTTATACCGATCTTTATGTTGTTCATTAAATTCACCGAAGGGCGAACCAGGCCCTCACCGCTATTCCGCAATAGGAATTACCCGTAACGCGTTTGGGGCTATTTATCTTTTCGATGGAAAAAATTAGACCATACATAGGAAAAAGGACTACTCCTCCAGTATAGACCTGACGTACATCAGGGGATAATGTAGCTCCTCGATGTATCTCATCTCGGCGACGACGGTCACTCCATCCATCTTCACCGTTAGGATGACATCCATCATCGGGCCGGTCAAGGTCTGATAGTCGTACTCATCCGATTTCCGACGCAACGCATCCCTGGAGATATGAACCTTGACATCCTTGACGAACGGCTGCACCCGCACGCCATCCTGGATCGCCTTTTCCAGCGAATCCACACTGGTGGAACTGAGGGGGGTGCCGACGAACTGGTGGTAGATGGTTCCCAGTTTGATCCCCGCTTCGAACACCACCCTTTCCCTCTGGCTGCAGTTGAAGTATTTGTCCGCCAGATTCTCACGCTTGCTCGGCAAGAGGCTCACTATCTCCTGGGAGTGTAATGTTGCCGGCCTATAAAGTTGGAACGCTTGTTACCGTTCACCGGCTAAAAGATAATTATAGGGTCCGTGCCCAAACGTCTCTGAGATGAGCGGATGAAATCAAGGGTGTGCATGGCGGTTGGTCCCGACCGCAAAGCTTGTACAAGGAAGGTGGTCGAGGCATTCGGTCTGCCAGAATTGAACGGCAAGACTGTATTGATAAAACCGAACTTCAATACTGCCGACCCGACCCCGGGATCCACCCATAACGATACCTTGGAATCGATGGTCAGGATTGTCCAGCAGAGCGGTCCGAAGAGCTTGATGGTCGGTGACCGGAGCGGCCCGGCAAACACCAGAGAGGTGTTCCAAGAAAAGGGAATATTCGCGATGGCAGATCGCCTAGGGTTCGATACCGTCATCTTTGACGAGATCCCAAAGTCTCTGTTTGCCAGGATAAGTCCTCCAGGGTCCCATTGGCGGGATGGGTTCATGATCGCGAGGCCCGTGTTGGAGGCTGATGTGGTGGTGACGTTGTGCTGCCTGAAGACCCATGGCTTCGGTGGGCATTTCACCATGTCGCTGAAAGTGACGACCGGAATGGTGGCCGGATCGAACATGCGCGAACTGCACTCCTCTGACCACATCCGGGAGATGATCGCCGAGATGAATGTGGCCTACCGCCCAAAACTCATCATAATGGATGGGGTGGAGGCTTTCGTTGATGGAGGCCCCATGACAGGGACCCGATGGCAGGCCAACACCACCCTGGCTTCGGACGACCGGGTGGCCATGGATGCGGTGGGGGTGGCGGCCTTGAAGATGCATGGCACCACCAAGGCGATCGAATCAAAGCGGATCTTTGAACAGGACCAAATACGAAGGGCGGTGGAGCTGGGCATAGGAGTTTCATCACCCGAGGAAATTGAATTGGTACCGGTGGATGACGCCTCAGAAGGTTTGGTGGCAAAGCTCCGGGACACGCTCTTCAGCGCCTGAGAAAAATGTTATTGCCGTGCATACGATAATCCAGGCCGCCATGTTGCCGTCGGGAGAACTGGAGCAGATCAAGAACGAGATCCATTCAATAATCACCTCTTATGGCCTGGCCAAGGTAGGATATGCCCCGATGGAAGGGATACCGGTCCTTGGGAGCGTTTCAAGGTTGGGCCGAGGCATGAATCATGCCATCAGTCTTCTGTGGGAAATACCGATGCAGGCAGCTTATGAAAGATCTAAGGTAGACCGTTACTATGAATGCATGGTCCATGCCAGGAGCCTACAGGACGAAGTTGCGACCTCAATCGCGGACCTGATCAAGGATCATGGACACCATGCGCTGCCGGTGACCATTGCCTTCCCCATGGACCGAGAATTGATCACCGGCCAGATATCCCACAAGGCAGTAGCTTACCAGGCCGGTCTAGGTTGGATCGGAAAGAGCAGTCTATTGATAACCCCCGAATTTGGCCCCAGGGTCCGGTTGTGCACTGTCCTGACCGATGTCCGGTTGGACCAAGGGGCCAAACCGTTGAATAACCATTGTGGCGAATGCACCAGATGCATCGACGTCTGTCCCATTAAAGCAATAAAGAATAACGATCCCGATCATGATCCATCGGACCGGGCGGAGGTGTTTGATCGCATGATATGCCATCGGAGGGAAGAGCAGTGGCTGAAACGGTCTCCTCCGAAATTCTGCGCACAATGCGTGTCCACTGTCCATGGGGAAAACCGGATGAGCGCTGTTCTTCCCGCCGAGTCTACGATATTTCGTAATCGTCACCAAAACGGAAATATACCGGCTGCTCCAGTCGTTCCATAAAGACAAGGAGTGATGACATGGAAGTCGGAAAGAAATACGAACTGCCGCCGCTGAAGTACGGCTACAAGGACCTTGCGCCGTTCCTGTCCGAGGAACAGCTGATGCTGCATCACGACAAACACCACGCCGCCTATGTCAATGGTGCCAATGCGATCCTAGACAAGCTTGCGGCCGCCAGGAAGGACAATGTTGACCTGGACATGAAGGCGATCGAGAAGGAGTTTTCCTTCAATGTAGGAGGCCATCATCTGCATAAGATGTTCTGGATGAACCTGGCCCCGACCAGTCAAGGGGGCGGACAGCCAGGTGGAAAGCTTGGAGACGCGCTTGTAGCCGAGTTCGGTTCCTTCGAACGGTTCAAGAAGGAGTTCAGCGCAGTTGCCACCAGCACCGAAGGGTCAGGATGGGCCGCACTGGCGTTCTGCCGGATGACTCAGAGGCCGGTGATAATGCAGGTCGAGAAGCACAACATCAACGTCATTCCAGGATACAAGATCCTCATGGTCCTGGACGTATGGGAGCACGCCTATTACGTGGACTACAAGAACCTGAGGCCAAAGTACGTAGAGGCATTCTGGAACAACGTCAACTGGGACTTCGTCGCGGAACAGTTCGAAAAGGTCGCCCAGAAGTGATCTGGGTAAACATCAGTCCTCAAACAGGTCGGGAACGACCGGGCCAGCCCTGCAGCGTCCGGGGTTGGCCGCCAAGTTTTTAATACCGCCTTCAGCATCGCAATTCCAATGCAGGACTGGGAAAGAATCCAGGAGCTGAAGAAGGAGAAGAACGCCGTCATCCTGGCGCACAACTATCAGCCTCCTGAGATCCAGGAGATAGCGGATTTCGTGGGCGATTCTCTAGGCCTTTCGGTTCAGGCGACCAAGACCACGGCCGATGTCATCATTTTCTGCGGCGTCGACTTCATGGCCGAGTCGGCCAAGGTCCTGAACCCATCCAGGACCGTGATATTGCCTGAGCCTCAGGCCATGTGTCCTATGGCGGCCATGTGTGACGCCGAATCGTTGCACGAGGTTCGCATGAAATACCCGGAGGCGGCGGTCGTCGCTTACGTCAACACTTCCGCAGCCTGCAAGGCGGAAACCGACGTGTGCTGCACATCGTCCAATGCGGTGAAGGTGGTCGGCAATCTCGATGCCAGGCAGATCCTCTTCGTTCCAGACTGCAATCTGGGCTATTACGTTCAGAGGTTCTTCCGGGAAAAGGAGATAATAGTCTGGCCCGGCTTCTGCCCTACCCACGACCTGATATCGCCAGAGGCCATAACCCTGCTCAAGAAATCACACCCCAAGGCATTGGTCTTGGTCCACCCCGAGTGCCGTCCAGAGGTCATCGACATGGCGGATAAGGTGGCATCCACTGAAGGCATATTGAAGTTTGCCAAATCATCCGACGCCCAAGAGTTCATTATCGCCACCGAGGGCACGATGACCTATCGGTTGCAAAAGGAGAACCCGGATAAGAGGTTCTATTCCATTGAAGGGGCGATCTGCCCGACCATGAAGATGATCACAAGGCAGATGGTCATCAAATGTCTGGAGACCCTGCAGCCGACCATCGAGCTGCCGGCGGACGTGATCGAAAAGGCGAGGAAACCGCTCGAACGCATGATGGAGATCGGGAGAGGGGATTAGGGGATTCCAGACGAGATTATCCGTGGCCCGATAATTTTAAAAGTCATTGAATAATAAATAATAGGACCCCCCCACACGATGAGGAATAGGCCTGGGGGGCCGGTATACTTAACCAGATGAAAGTTCACTTCGGGCTTGTCGTTGATGCCGATCAGTACCAGTCCCATCCCTGTTGCGATCAATCCAATATCGTGCGATGTAGTTCCGAATATTATGAACAGGCCAATGACGAAGACGATACCACCGATGATGTAGATCGGGGCGGTGCCGAGGTCTCCTCTGTTCATCCTATTATCGATTATCAAATCTCTGCCCCTGTCCAATTTCCTTCCCCACGAGGCATGGGGCTTTCATACCTAAGAATTTTATGTCGATTTTCAAAAAATATTGACTATTTCTTGCTGGTATGTGAATGATAAAGGTGATCGGAGATATGCCATGTTCGGCATATTCCGTGATCGTTGCTACTCCTCGTCGTCTTCCTCTTCCGGGATAAGGATGAACTGGTCTTCCTGCTCGCTGCCGCGGAAGCCGCGTATGAGTTCGTCAAAGACGTAAACGATCTCCACGATCTCGAAGTTCATATGCTTCTTGTTCATGAACGCCTCGATCCAGGAGTTGATCTTGTCACCGACCTGCTCTGCTTCTTTTGTGAACTTTGGAAACTCCAGCACTTCATCTTCGTATATGATGACCGAGCCGCCCATCTCCCCATCGATCAGGTACTTGATCGCCAGAACGATCTCTTCGACGGATAGGTCTGGATATGTCAGGTCCAACTGATGCCCTATCGAATCTATCAAAGGAAACATCTTACTGACCCGGGCTTCAAGCGCTATCTCCATCGCATCCTCATCCAGGTCTCCTAGGTCGGCGACCAAATCTTCACGGTAATCGTAATAGTCCTTCTCGTAATACTTTTGCAGCAATCTCTCCATCTTGTCGTCCATGGCCATCGACAAACGTTCCTTGATAAAATCATTACCGGTCGATGATGGAGCGGCGGTATTGATGAAATGCGTCGCTAACGTTCCGCAACCCATCTGAAATAGAACTATCGTCCACAAACCGAATTAATCACTATCATGTTTATGTCCACTATGAAGGTCAGTGGGGAAGTAGTAGCAATGAGGTCATGGGCGGCCATCATTATTGTGGGGATGATGATGGCTATGCCCATCTTTGGAAGCGTTCAGGGAAGTTACATTAATTCAAACCAAGGACTATCGATGGCAGGAGGAAACCCCCAAAATAATGGTCTAAGTCAATACAATACAACGAACGTGGGGAACCGGACGCAGTGGATCCTTTCAATGGACATCCTGCCATATATCGGAAAGACATTTTTTGATCTTTCCGGGTTCTGCATCGGTCCAGATGGAACGATCTATGCACAAAAACAGGACTATGAGTCGCCATCAAAGAGAGGTCTCGTTGCCATCAATCCGTGGGGGACTTTGAAGTGGTTTTCCACGGCGACCGCAGGATACGGTGAGGTAGGTCCTAGCCTCGTTGTTGGGGCCGATGGCTATATCTATTGCATTTGCAACCTAGCTCAACAGACACCACCGGATCCAGTAACGGGAAATTATCAGATAAACGTCGATAACCGGATATTGGCATTGAACCCAGAGGACGGCTCTAAGAGATGGGATTACGCTTCATCGGGAGGGAGCCTTTCTCAATACAATCAATTGGCCGTTTGTCCCAATGGATTGCTTGTCTTTACTGCGATCAGTTCGGGCGTTAGCTCGGTAACCGCACTATATTCCAATGGTTCGTTAGCCTGGGAGGTTCCTATCAATGGATTAGTAAATATGATTGCGGTCAGCAGTAATTCCACATCTTATGTGGTTTCAGCTGATGGACACTTCTTTTCAATAGATCCTAACGGGAATATATTATGGAGTGTGTCAGGTGTGGTCCAGAATGGGAGCTTCAAATCAATATCCCTCGACAACCACGATAATATCTATCTGTTGGCAAATTCCGCAGATTACTCTGCGGATCATTTGTTTAAATATTATCCCAATGGCACGATGGATTGGGCCTATGAACCCGCTAATTATACGATCACTCCTCCTGTGATGGACATTCATGACAACATTTACTTCAGCTATACAAAAATCATTAAGGGTACTGTGCAAGGCGGCTCCCCAACCACTGGGATAATGTCCATGAATCCCGAAGGTCAGCCCAGATGGACGATCCACTCGGAATCCGGACCTATGGCTGTAAGCGCAGACGGGATCATATATGTGGCCTCAGATCATCTGATGGCGCTGAACGACAGTGGCACCATCTTGTGGGAAAAAGATGGGCTGCACCCTCCCTCACTCATTGATCAATCCCAATCAGGTCAGACTGGCGAAGGTGTCGTTATTGGTCAAGATGGAACAGTGTTCTTTCTCTACTCGTTGAGTTTGCCAGGTGGGCAATTGGAATATTTCCTCGGAATCAAAGGGACACCAACACCTGGTGACCCTGGTCTGGACCAACAGACGATCATCCCGATTATCGCGGCAATGGCGATGTTTGCGTTGGTTATTGTTCTGTTCATAGTGAAGAAAAGAAGTGGGAGGTTGGAGCATTGACTTCAGGCATCGAGGAGATACTTCTGGCTTCCAGCATTCTGATCGCCCCGGTCGGGATCTGCATCACTTTGGTCTCTTTGAGAAGTTATCTGAAGTTCCGAAATTGGAGACTTCTATTCCTCAGTGCTGCATTTTTGCTCCTTTCTATTCCGCCGACCATCAATGTTTTTCTGGCTACATACGGCAGCTTTTCATTTGACATATCACCCTGGTCATACAGTATATTGAGATATGTCTCCTTCATCTTTTCATTGTCTTCAGTATTGCCCTTCGCTCTGTTGGCATATGTGTATATCAACGAAAGAAAGACCCAATCGATAAGGATCTCGCGGAACTTATGGATCGTAGGGGGTATCATATTTCTGGGCCAACTTGGATTAATAGTATACGAGGTGGTCTCCAGCTATAATCTGCCTTACGGAAACAGCAGCTGGTACCAGCCATATCTAATCGATTACATCTTTGGAGGCGTAGCCAGTTTATTGATCATAATGATCGTCATATCACTATTCGCCTATTATCGAGCCAAAAGGACGAAGAATACGTTATTGGTGATAATCGGATTCATATTCCTATTTGTTGGCTACGGATATGGGGTGCCGTTATTCTCCATTTTTCAAGGCACTTACTTGAATTATAATTACTACGGTTTGCAGTATTTCTTTGAACTGATAGGATTCATCGCATTTCTGGTCGCCTTGATTCGATTGAAGGTATCATAATGATCGAGGGATCGTCCCAATATCGATCCAGGTGCCGGATCTATGCTGATATCCTAAGAGCGATCCAGGAGAGCGAACAGGCAAAGGTTTCCTATCTTCTTCATAAAGCCAATCTGTCCCACGAACGGCTACTGAATCATCTGACCAAAATAACTGCCTTGGGGCTGATCGAAAAGAGGTCCGACGGTGAAACTGTCTATTTTGTTATTACCCAGAAAGGTAGGAAATATTTGATGGAGTTCGCCAAAGTTCAGGAGTTCGGGGATGCATTCGGCATTGATGTGTAGTTGCATAAGGAATACAACTGGATACCAACTCGATAGCCGACATATATTCTGGCCATGATGAATTTCCCATCATCCTGGCTTGTCTGCTCATGGCAGTCAAGAATTTTATATGGCATATCTCTATATTTTATTTACGTTCGATCGGGTATATGGTGCCGATATGCTTGCTCAGAACTTTATCAGTGTGGTTATCGAGCTGTACAGGAAATACATAGCAAAGAAGATCATGATGATCGCAGCGGCCATGATGAGGTATTCATGCCATCTACGATTCCATAGTCCCTTGGATCGGAAGACCGTCGTGGCCACGAAATGGTTCCATCCGAGGTCGACGGCCAGATGGGTGATGATGAACATAGGGAGGATGATGAGCCCATAACCGATGGCTGTCGTGACGAGCGTGGCGCCGACCGTTGCCCACCAGAAGACCCAGTAAGGATTAGTGATGGTGGTGACCATGCCGGTCGTGAAAGAGCCCTGGCCGTCATCCCTCTCCTGTACGATGGCCTTCCTGGCCCTGAACTCGGACACTCCCATGTACATCAGGATGGCGCCCCCGATCAGCGCGATGTATGCGAATACGGTCTGGTCCTTCAGGACGAGGTCGAACCCCAGGAAGATCGCGACGATCAGCGGCACCTCGATAGCGGCATGCCCTGCGGTCACCTTGATCCCCGCCCTCGGGTCATTGTAGCTCTTGGCAATGGTGGCCGCGAACAACGGACCGGGCATGAATGCTCCGGAGACCGTGATGACGGCGACGGACGCCAGGAATACCAGGGCCGATTCTTCCATGGATATTGCCAACTAAGGTCACGCTCATATTTCAAAGTTGATTTTATGACATCTACATGACCGAAATGGGGAGCACTGAGTCAATCCAGGAGGCTAGTGTTCATTAACAATCCGGTTTGCCCATTTTCGGCATCTTGGAGACCATTCTCGTAAAATGGAATCGTTGCGCATTCAATTAATAAATGGAATCAGGTTCATCGCGGCATGCAGCGCCAGCCGGCCTCCTCGCTCGACCTCTTCACCGATTCGGTCCGTTTGATGGGCGATGCCACCATGATCGCTGTGATGGAGTTCGATCGCCGTTTGGACATGGGAAGGCTGTTCAAGGCATCCTCTCAATGCAACGACGTCTTCCCTATCCTGGGCTCGAAGCTGGTCCGTGGGCGCGGTCCAGCATATTGGGACCTCCAACAAAGGCAAGACAGTGACGAGATATTCTCAGTGAATTTCATCGAGGAGCGGGATTATCGCTGTCATGTTCCCTTGGCGATCGACCCATACGGAAATGCGCAGTCCAAGATCCGCCTTCTTCGCACCCCCGACCGGGACGTGATCGTCATCAACCTTGCCCACGCGGCTGCTGACGGGTTCGGCCTGATGGTGCTGGCGAACATGCTTCTGCAGGCATATCTCGATCCCTCCTCGGTTCCCAGATGCTCCACCGGCCTTCCAGTCAGAGACACTCTATGGACAGCAGGTCTCCTCGACATGTGCGACTCATCCAAGGATGCGGCTGAAATGAACACTTCCATGTGGCCATCGATCTGCGGACGTTCCCGAGAACCGTCACTGTATCATAGAGCGGTGATACCTCCTGGTGAGGTTCAACTCATCAAAGAGGCGACGAACGCCTGTGGAGGCACGATCAATGACATGCTATTGTCCGCCTACTTCCTCTCGATGAGCGACATGACCGGTAACCAGGGACCTCAGACCATTTCTTTCCCGGTCAACCTCAGGCAGCACCTGACCGATTGCCAAAGGATCATGAGCAATCAGGCGGCCAATGTCTCTTTCAGCATCCGAAGGGAGCCAGGGGACAGGACGGAGGCTATATTGTCCAAGGTCGTCAGGGAGACGAGGCGCCTGAAGATGGGCATGGTGGGGATCAAGGAGCAGGTCGCGTTCGACCGATTCTGCGATCCAGAGGGCAATGCCGTCCACCGCATGGTCGAGGCGATGGCAAACAAACAGAACGAAGGTATATCCAACGTCTTCATCTCGAACCCCGGATGGTTCTCGCTCCCGGCGGTCGATGGACTCCGGGATGCCTACGTTTGCTATCCTGGCTCGCTCATGCCCTCTACCTGTTTCGTCGTCTCCACGTTCCGAGGGTCGATGTCTGTGTCGATGGGCTATCAGAACGAGGACGAGCCGAGGGAGGCCACTAGACGAGCGATCGAAGGTCTGGTCGAGCATCTGCCCCTCGATTGCTCGAAGGTAGGTTTCGTTTAGATGGTCCTGCCTAATCAAATTGACTAAGCGTACCACTTCTCGCACCGGTCTATGTAGCTGACCGGATCGATCTCCCTGACTGTGGCGGTGTCCACGTCGATGATCTGAACGCTATGGATGCGGGAGTTCAGTATCTCGTCCATGGAGACCGGCGGTCTGGTGTAGTACATGTCGCAATAACGCTTTATCCATGTCAGTTCCTCATCGGAACGCGTGCGGGGGGGCCTGACGAAGAACCGTGGGACGGGCATGATGTAATGCGGCGGGGCTGCCAGGCTGAACTTGTGGCAGTGGTTGCTATAACGGGCGATCTTGCTCGCGATCCTGGCCCTGATATAGTCCATGGGGTCGAGGGCATGCGCCGGTGGGACGAAACCGGTCTCCACTTCGACGATCAGGGTCCCTTCCCCCTTGACCGCATAGACATCGCAGCTCAGCCCCGAGTCCAGAACATGTTCCAGGTCCACGTCGAATCCGTCGGAGACGAGGAACTTGGCCACGATGAGTTCCAGCACGGAGTGGTTTATCTTGAGCAGGTTCTTTTCCCGTAGCTCGACCAACCGTTCCTCGAGCTTTGTCATGCTCTCCGCCACGTTCGGCTCCGCGTCCTTCACGAGACGTGCGATCAAGGACTCAAGGTCCTCCGAGAACTTGTCCACTCATTCACCTGCTCTAACTTTGATTTCCCGTATGTCTCATTCGGTCATGTTCTTTTGTATTCCCGGCTGATGATAAGGGTAAGGGACGAGCGCACATATGGGACCTGCCGTATCCGGCTCATGATCATCGTGTCGAACTCCTCATTCGTTTTGGCGGAGACCTTGGCCACGATGTCATAGACACCGTAGACCACATGGGAGGACTCCACGCCAGGTATCATGCTGATGGCCTCCGCCACCTCGTTCTCCTTGCCGATGTCCGTTGTCAGGATGACCATCGCGCTTGGCATGTTGATCGGTAATATTACACTACCGCGGGGGCATCAAACTTGCTATCGCATCTTACCGATCTCATCCTTACAAAAGAAGTGGAATTCACCGGTTGGTGGAGAAGCCGGACCTGTTCAATGATATCCGGAGCCCTTCTATGATCACATAGAGTCCCCAATCGAACAGCTCTTCTGCGGTCATCTTTTTCCGTTGATCTATGACCTCCCCTATCATCTTCCACTCTGGGAACTGCTCGGATTTCGATTCGATGATTTCCTCCTGCTCAAGACCGGATCCCGGTTCGGGTGGCTGGCTTTGTTCTTCGATCACATATCCCCAGACGTAATTGATGACCGTCTCGGATGCCAGGCTGGCATGTAGGAGGTCAAATCCTGCATCGTTCAGAACCTGTGTGGATATGGTCTTGAGCCTCACCATGGCCTTCGAGCGGAAAGTCGCACCGGCCACGATGCGGGCCCCTTCCCGATGCGATAGCATCGCCTGGCGCAAGGAGTGTGCTGTAACGGCCAACCATTCTGCCCAGGCGTCTTTGTCTGGTGGGGCGGTAAGGTCCTCAAAGCCGCAGTCCTTCAGGATGGCCTGCGCCATGTCATCGATGATGTCCGATTTGTCCCTGAAATGCCAATATAACGCCGGTGCCTGGACTCCGAGCCTGGAAGCGATCTGGCGCAAGGTAACGCGTTCCAGTCCCTCCTCGTCGAGTATCTCCAGGCCCGCCCTCACCACGGCCTCCGGTTCTAGGTGCGGGGCCTTGGGATTCGATCGTTCTCTCATCATAAGACAATGGGTCGAAAGGTATATAAAATTGAACATCCTTAAGTCAATTTAATGATGTTAAATCAGATTAATGATGTTAATGATAAGACAATGGGCAAAGACCGCAAGGGAACACAGCCAGTGATCCACGTCGAGAACCTGGGCAAGCGTTACCGTAATTCCGAAAAGGCAGCGGTGGACGGGGTTAGCTTCGACGTGGCCCAGGGGGAGTTCTTCGCGTTCCTTGGGCCGAACGGAGCGGGAAAGACAACGACCATCTCCATCCTGACCACCACCCTCACGAAAACGAGCGGAGTGGTGCGCATTGCCGGTTATGACATGGACAAGCAACAGAAAGAGATCCGGAAGAACATCGGGATCGTCTTCCAGAATCCAAGCCTGGATGCCAACCTGACCGCCGAGGAGAACATCCGCTTCCATGTGAGCCTATATGGTGTCTATGGGTACCGGCCGAGCTTCCGCCTGATGTCCAAGGAATACCAAGATAGGGTATTGGAGCTCGCCAAGGTCCTGGGACTTGACCAGGACATCTTCGACCAGGTCAAGACCTACTCTGGAGGCATGAAGCGGAAGCTGGAGATAATCCGCAGCCTGATGCACAAGCCGAAGGTGCTATTCCTTGACGAGCCTTCGCAGGGGCTCGACGCCGTCAGCCGGAGATCTCTGTGGAACTATCTCCGGACGGTGCATAAGGACGAGAACATGACGATCTTCCTGACCACCCACTACATTGAGGAGGCCGAAGGGGCCGATAGGGTATGCATCGTGAATCACGGCAAGGTGCTCTTCAACGGGACACCGGAGGCGATGAAGGACCTGATGGTCGACAGATATGTCATACTGGACGCCGAGGACAGACAGTCTCTCAGGGCTTGCCTGGAACGTTTCGAAACAGAAATCGCCGAGGACGGTAGTCTGAAGGTCCGGTTCACCGACGGCACCCCGCAGGCGATACTCTCGCAGATCAAGGTCCCATTGTCGTTGATGCGGATGCACACCCCTTCGCTCGAAGAGGCCTACATCGATCTGGTCAGCCACGATGGAGATGACGCGGAGGTGTTCTGATGTCGCTCTCGAACGAGTTCAATGCCGTAGCTGCGATATGTGCCCGGGACATAACGCGTTTCTTCAGGGACTGGAAGAGCAATATTTTCATGAGCATTTTCTTCCCGGCCGTGTTCCTTGGCATGCTTGGAAGCGCCATCGGACAGAACATGGGAGCAGGGCTAGGTTACGACTTCATGCAGTTCGTTCTTCTGGGAATGGTGGCCGGTCTGGCCATCATGTTCTCGGCAAATACTGTGACCGGCCTCGTGGAGGAAAGAGAGACCGGGTTCACACAGGAGATCTTCGTCTCACCGGTTTCGAGATACTCGATCATCATCGGCAAGATGGTGGGCAGCAGCATCATCAGTATGGTGGCGGTCGCGGCCACCATCCTTATAGGAATAGCCATAGGGATAAACATCAGTCTGGACGGTGTTGGGCTCATACTACTGGTCATCCCGGTGGTTTTCCTGCTGGGTAGCGCATTCGGCGTCCTGGTAAGCGGCATCTTCAGTTCGAGCCCGAAGACAGCCGGTCAGGCCGTAATGATGTTCATGTTCCCCCAGTTGTTCCTATCCGGGGCGCTCATACCGGTGGCGAGCTCGACCGGGGTGATCGACGTCCTGGTCCATCTGATGCCCGCCACATATGTGGTGGACCTCATGAGAGGTGTCTTCTACTGGGGGAGCCCGACATACAACCAAGTCGTCCTTTACAGCCCATGGATAGATCTGACCGTCACCGTGATCATTTCTCTCGGACTCTTTGTCGCAGGGACGTATTTGTTCGCACGGAGCGAGCGGAACCGGTGATCGTTTCCATCCCTCTTAGGGATCATTATCCGGCCGACCAAACCCTCAAAAACCCTTTGATCCCTATTTCAACGATCGGTTCTTGTCCTATGCTCACCCGATCAACCAAACGTTCCGATCAGTTGTCGTCAAGGGTTCTGGAGTAGTGGAGGATCAGGAGCACAGGTATGATAAGCACAATCAAAGGCATGAACGCGAACAGACCGAACAACAGCTCGTTGCTGTTGAACTGGACGAAGAATGTCGCGGCGCCGATAATGGCCAATACCGATGACCAGATGAGAAGTTGTTCTCCGCCGTACTGGTTCAACAGATACCAGTTCTTTTCTGAGGTGTAGCTCTTCCTGAGCCTGACACCATAGACATGGTTCATGGCCACCTTCCCGTTCTTGAGAGGGATCGATATGCCCATCAGAATAAGGCCGATGGAGACGAACATTATCCCAAAGATGATGTTCACAGCTTCCATGTTCACGCGGGCTCCTCTAGATTATTACGATGTATCGAGGTACCCAATATTTACTGGATGTGGGCGATGGGACCGGGCCTTGAATGGTCTAGAAAGAGACAGGATCGGACAGATGTCTTCAGAATTGCCGTCTACCAAGAGCCACGCTTGCTGCCCGGCCTTCAAAGGAAACTTCCCCACGTCGTCTTCGTATCGGCAGCTTCATTACAACCACTTCCTATTCCCTTACGCTCCAGGCTCGAACACGTCGCGGATGGTCCCGGTCTCGACGGACACCACAAACCCATAGCCATTGGATTCGATCTGGTGCGCCACCGTCAGCGAGTAGGGGAGTCCCACGAACTTGCTCTTCATCACGTTTAGAGACTTCTTCTTCATTTCAATCTCACCGATATTCTTTATCACCGCATAGTGGCAAAGCCTTCTAGCGCGGTAAGGAACACTTATCGCCGGATGAGAAATAACCCTAATGTCGTCCGATCGGCAAATCGTTCTTGCTCTGTCCCGTTCGCTACATAGATGCAACGAAATCATAACGTCCCGACGGTTATCTCCACCCCATCCTTCTCCGTTGACATGACCAAACCTTTAAGCAAAAGCCAGTCATGACATCGGACATAGGGGACTCCGGCAGAGCAAGCTTGGAGATGAAGAGAAGAGGGTCAGCTGATCCGAAAGGATATGATGAGCCCTATGAGTGCCGATCCAACGCCGGTCCCTTATCTGTCTGGGCTCATCTTCATGTCCGATTTTGGACATATACCTACCAAAATCAAATAACAAATGGTCTATTGGAGCCTGGTGACCTTGATGTTCAGGCCTGGCGGTTGGTTGCCATCACCGTAACATTTGCTGGCGGTGATCGAGACCACCAACGCATCATCCGGTATCAGCACGTCGGTTATTCCGTCCAGGACGGCCCTTATCAGTTTATCCAGATCGGGGCGTTTGGTGTTCAGCTTGTATTTCTTGGGAGTGCTCTTCGGCTTAGTGAAAACGAAGTGCAGCTGAACGTCATAACCCTGTCGCCGGTCATCGGAGAAGAACGTGCAAGATCGTGATTCATCCGCGCATTGCGCCTCGTGGGCTATGCGTTCCCTCCAGCGGTTGGTGTTCTTGTTGCCGTGTGTGGTCACCACGCGGTTCAGCTTCTTGATGTAGAACGATTTGGTGGAACCCTGTGGCACCGGTTCACCGCCCACGAAGAACTCTACCATGTCAAGGTCATCCACTGGGGGCGAATCTTCCGGATGGTCTTCCACTGGACTACGGTCGTAGCCGGAAAATTCATCCATTACGCCTTCGGTCGACTCCAAATGCATCCCAGACCGGAAATGTATTTTGTAGTTAATAATTATTTGTCTGAAATTGGCAATACTGGTCCTTTACGTTCGAAGAACACACGCTCTTTGCGTGCCTTGATGAAGGTGTCGATGAGGAAGATGTTGCCGATCATGACCAACAGGAACCCGATGAACCAGGAGCCGGGAAAATCTATCGTCGGACGACTGGAGGCGTGCTCGGCGAAGAGGACCGTCAGCCCCAGCGGGAGATATGACAGGAAGCACCTGACAAGGATCTTCCTGTTGGTCGCTCCCCACGCCAGCAGCAACGCGACGATCATCAGGTAGTAGCCCAGGTGGATCTTCGGGTAGAACAGGAAGAACACCATCATGACGATGAAGCAGCCTTCCCAAAAGGTGGTCGTGTCCCTCTTTCTGTAGACATAGTAGCTGGCGCCGGCGATCGTTACCAAAGTCATGATGACCCCGATCGTCCCAGGCAGCGTATATCCGCCCAGGTCCCAGAAGTGCCATGCGCTCATGCCGCCGGTCTGTGCATTCTTGTCCTGAAGGAGATAGTATGACGGGAAGCTGAGGAACTTGTCCGGTGCGATGATCAAGAAAGGCACGATGACCGCGGCCATGATCAACGCTGTGATCCCGAACATCTTCCAGGCATCCTTCCTGGTCGGCGCCTTGATCAGGAACACCATGTAGATGATACCGTTGAAGAACTTCGTCCATATACCGATCGTTTCCACCAGCACCGACGTTTTAAGACGACCCAGGACGAAGATGAACAAAGGAAGCAGGAAGACCAGGGTGGTTATCGCCTCGTCCTGCACGCCGAACGGTGAGTCGATCAACGGATAGGGCAAGAACATGAAGGCCATTCCGGCGATGAACGCCGCTTGTTCGTCATAGCGGCGCAGGAAAACATAGAACGAGATACCGGTGAAGATGCTCCAGAGCGAAAAATACAGCGCGTATTGGTACGACTCCCCGCCCACCAGCTGAGCTGGGACCATGATGTAATCGATGATCGGCGGCGACTCCATGGAGAAATCCTTGTAAGGGATCTGGCCATTGAGGATCGCGGACGTGCGGTTGCGGTAGAAGTTGATGTCGTCGTTGATCGGCACGTTGGGGTCGTGCTTGATCACCGTCTCGTTAACGGCGATAAGCGAGCCGTAGAGCACCAGGCCGATGACCAGCATCACTGCTACCTTCTGCAGCGGGGTCATCCGGCCGATGCGCTTCAGGACGCACTTCCCCAATTCCATCTGTCACCCTTCCGCTCACGGCACCAGGCGGTTGCGGTCACGGGGGAAGAGGATCGCCTCACGTATGTTTTGCTGGTTAAGCATCTTGACCACGAACCGTTCGACGCCGAAGCCCCAGCCGCCGTGCGGTGGCATGCCATAGGCGAAAGAACTCCGGTAGAAATCGAAAGCCTCCGGGTTAAGCCCTTTCTTCACCATGCGCGCCGTCAGCTTGTCATGCCGGTGCTCCCTCTGCCCCCCCGAGGCCATCTCCTGCCCCTTATAGTCCAGGTCGAACGAGTAGGAGTAAGGGGTGCCATCCTTCTCCATGATGTAGAAAGGCTTGGCCTCTTCCGGATATTCATAGATCCAGTACATCTCATAGCCCTTTTCCATCATGAGGTCTCCGAGAACCTTCTCCCCTTCGGTGCCCAGGTCATCACCGTGGCATACGTTGAAACCTCCGGCGCAGACCATATCGATGGCGTCGGCGTAGGTTATCATCGGGTACGGTGCCCTCGGCAGGGTTACCGAGGTGTTCAGCTTCTCCAGGTGTTCCTTTCCCCTCTCCATGACCCCCTTGATGACATATTGCGTGCATGCCTCCAGCATAGCCATCACGTCCCGTTGTGAGGCAATATGGGCCATCTCGGCATCGAATGAGATGAACTCGGATACATGTCGGACGGTGTCGGACGGTTCCGCCCGGAACGCCTGTCCGATCTCGAATACCCGGTCCAGCCCGGTCGCCATGAGCATCTGCTTATACAGCTGCGGAGACTGCGCCAGGTAGGCCTTCTTTCCGAAGTAGTTGATCTCGAACAGCGTCGCCCCGCCCTCGGCTCCGGACGCCACGATCTTGGGGGTGAACGTCTCGACGAAGTTCTCCTTCTCGAGGTACTCATCGATCAGGCGCAGCGTCAGCGACTTGATCTCGAAGACCGCCCTGGTCTCCGGCTTCCTGAGGTCCATGAAACGGTTGTCGAATCGGGTCTCCGGTTCCACGCTGACCTTGTCCACCACGCCCATCGGGAGCGGCGATTGAGAGGTGCTGAGGATGTCCATCTCCGAAGGGATGATCTCGAACCCCGCCTTCGCCTGGGCGCTCTGCTTCACCAGGCCGGCGATCCGGACCACGGATTCTCGCGGCACCGAGGAAAGCTTGTCCATCAGCTCGGGGACGATCTTCTTTTTAGGAGCGGTGATCTGGACGATACCGTACCTGTCCCGCAATATGAGGAACGAGATACCTCCTAAGTTCCTTACTTCTTGGACCCATCCCTCCACGACGACCACTTTGTCAAAGTCTTCGCTGGAGATGTTCTTCGAGTTCTTCGTGGGCATAATCGGTTCCATGGCTCGCACCCAGCTCGGAATATGGCAGGGATTTATTAATAGTGTTGGCAGACCGGGACGATCGTGAGTGACTGCTGGCTCCTTTCGTGGGATGCCGAGGATGGGCAGTTAGGCGAAGAATAATAAACAATGGGCTCTACATGGCTACCTCCAATGCCTAAAGTAACGGTAAACCACGAAACCTGCATCTCCTGCGGACTGTGCTTCAACGACAACTGCCCGGATGTATTCGAGGAAGGCGCTGATGGCAGTTCTCAGCTGAGGGTCGCGTTCCGGAAGGAAACGCTATATCAGGGCGAGATCCCGGACAGTATGAAGGCCTGCGCCCAGAAGGCCGAGGAAGACTGTCCAGTGTCGGCAATTACGGTGAAATGAGACATCGGTATGAAATACGATCGGTTATCGACCCATATTGCATCCGACCGAAAACAATAAAGTCCGATGCTTCTCTCTATATCCTTCATGCCGAAGGTCAAGGTTGACGAGAACGAGTGTACCGGTTGCGGATTGTGCTACAACGACGAATGTCCCGACGTCTTCATGGAAGGGGCGGACGGGATCTCCGAAGTGAAGCCGCCATTCCAGAAGGGAGACACCCACAGCGGCGAGATCCCGGCGGACAAGAAGGACTGCGCTCAAAAGGCAGCGGACGCCTGCCCGGTGACCGCGATCACCGTCGAGTGAAACCTTAACCTTCACTTCGTCGGCTGGACGGTCATTCCACCGCCTTCTCGACGAAGGTCAGTTTCTTTCTGTCAGTGGACAGTTCGCATCTTGTTCCTAAGGGAATAGTGAACATCGGATCGGTGTGCCCGATGTCGATCCCCGCCACGACCGGTATGTCGCATTCCCCCATCAGATCATCGATTATCATCGCCATCGAGTCGTTCTGACCGAACCCCGCCTCGCTCGGCGAGCGTCCGACGACCAGACCGTAGATATTGTCGAAGACGCCCATCTGTTTCAGATGGGTCAGGTCCCGATCGAAGATCTCGGGCGTCGCCGATCCGTCATCCTCCAGGAACAGTATCGCGCCGTTCATGTCCGGCCAATATTCGGTCCCCGCCAGAAGCATGAGCGTGCTCAGGTTCCCGCCCACCGCCCTGCCCTTGGCGTGGCCTTCTCTAAGCACATCCCATCCCGGGTTATTCTTCCACTCCCTTGGACCCAGGTTCTCGTTAAGGAACCAGCGGTCCTCTGCCCAGTTCTCGGAGGCCTCCACCGGGATATTGTTGGACCCTTCCAACAGCACCTGGTCGAACGACCTCTCTGCGTAGGCGGACATCTCCGGCTGGCAGAATGTGACGAAGGCGGGACCATGGAAATTGACCAGCCCGGACCTGGCCAGGATCGCGATGTTCAGTGCGGTCACGTCGCTGAAGCCGATGAAAGCCTTCCTGCTCTCCCGGATGGCCTTGTAGTCCAGCTCGGGCAAGAGCTGGTTCGAGTTGAATCCGCCTATCACCGACATCACCAGGTCGACTTCCGGATCAAGGAATGCGTCCATGATGTCCATGGACCTTTCTTGGATCGTTCCGGAGGCATGACCTCGGGAACCCATGGCATGTTTGGCCATCTGGACCTTCAGCCCCTTCGATTCGAGCCTCCGGATTCCGATGTCCCAGACCCTCGGTTCCAATATACTGGCTGACAGGGATGGGGCCACCAGGCGGACTATGCCCCCGGACTTCACTCTCTTCGGTTTGACCAGGTCCATGCCTGGAGGTAACAGGCCACGGTGGGTTATTCCTTTCGCCCACCGGTCGTGTGCAACATCCTTTGATGGTAACTGGTAACGGTCATGCAATACATTCCAGCACGCCAAATGCGGCATCAATTTTTAAATAGGGTCACTGCATTTCACAAACTCAATCTAGGTACGGGAATCACATGACGGACAAAGTGACTGTTTCAGTGATAAAGGCGGATGTCGGATCGGTATGCGGGCACTCGAAGCCTCACCCGAAGATGATGTCGGTCTGCGGGGACGTCCTGAAGGACGGTGTCCGGGCGGGCACGATCAACGACTTCTACGTCACTAGGGTGGGGGATGACATTAACCTGTTCATGACCCACAACAAGGGAGAGAACAATTGCGACGTGCACGGACTGGCATGGGAGGCGTTCCAAAGAGCCGCCAAGCTGGCCAAGGAGATGAAGATGTACGCCGCCGGTCAGGACATCCTGAAGGACGCGTTCAGCGGCAACATCCGGGGCATGGGCCCGGGAGCCGCGGAGATGGAGTTCATAGAACGCGGTTCGGAACCGGTAGTCTTCTTCATGGCCGACAAGACCGAGCCGTCCGCCTATTCGATGCCATTGACCAGGACCTTCATGGACCCGTTCACGACCACCGGACTCATCATCGACCCGAAGGCCCACGAAGGATTCAGGTTCGAGATACAGGACGTTCTGGACTCGAAGAAATGCATGATGTCTGCGCCGGAAGAGTCGTATGACATACTCAGCCTGCTGGGCGATACCTCCCGATATGCGATCAAGAGGATCTTCAGCAAGAACAAGGACATGGGCATCTCAGCGGTCGTAAGCACCGAGAAGCTGAACCTGTGCGCCGGCAAGTACGTCGGCAAGGACGACCCGGTCTGCGTCGTACGGTGCCAGTCCGGATTCCCGGCGGTCGGAGAGGTCCTCCAGCCATACATGCACCCGTATATGGTGGCCGGCTGGATGAGAGGGTCTCATATCGGCGCCTGGTATCCCTGCTCGGTCGCAGATTCGGACCCGGTCTACTTCGATGGGCCGCCACGCGTCTGTGCCCTCGGTTTCCAGATCAGCCACGGAAAGATCCAGGGCATGGAGGACCCAGGCAGCCCGGTCGGGTTCCACACGCCGGTCGACTTCTTCTCCGGCAGCTGCTGGGACACCGCCCGCCAGAAGGCCATCAAGGCCAGCATCTACCTGAGGCAGCAGGGTCCGTTCATGCCAGGCATCCTGGGACCGGAAGAGATGGAATACACCACCCGCCCGGCCGTCCTCAGCAAGCTGAAAGACAGGATGGAAGACATTGAGTAAGCTCGCGACCCCGGCCATCATCGTCAACTTCAAGGTGTACCGAGAGGTGGAGGGCACAAAGGCCGTCTCCATCGCTCTGGCCTGCCAGAAGGTTGCCGAAGAGTCCGGGGTCAGCGTCGCGGTCTGTCCTCCGGCAGTCGAACTGTCAAGGGTAGCCGCGGCGGTAAACATCCCGGTACTGGCACAGCATGTCGACGCGAGGAAGCCCGGCTCCAACACCGGTTGGATCACGCCGGAGATGGTCGCGTCGGCGGGCGCAGCCGGTACTCTATTGAACCATTCCGAGCATCGGCTAGAGATCACCGACCTGAAGAACTCGGTTTCCGCGTGCAGAGCGAACAGTCTGCTATCGGTTGTCTGTGCCGATTCGGCGGAGACATCCGGTGCGGTAGCATTTTTCAAGCCCGATTTCATCGCGGTGGAACCGCCGGAGCTGATCGGAGGGGACATATCGGTCACGTCAGCAAGGCCGGAGGTCGTATCCGATGCCGTCAACGCGGTACACCGGGTCGATGCCAATATCCCGGTGCTTTGCGGGGCGGGTGTCAAGACCGGCAAGGACGTGAAGGCCGCCATCGACCTGGGAGCGAAAGGGGTGCTCCTGGCATCCGGAGTGGTGAAGGCCTCCGATGTCAGAAAGGCGCTTTCCGACCTGGTCAGCGGCATCTGATTATTCTGACCGTTCTCTCAGGTTCAGAGTAGCACATCGATGTATGGTCCTAACGGTCGCATGTCCCTAGCATGCGTCGATGGGATCAGCCGGTGGCCGTCCTTGCCCTTCTTGCTCTGCTGATGCCCGTGCTCCCGGTGGTTGCGGGAACGGATGTCAGCGGGGATCCGACCCCCATGCTCCTCCTGGTCAGGGTGGCCCCATCGACGCCTCTCGAATTTGTGACCATCCAGAATGTCTCGAATCGGACCATGGACCTACGCGGTTACACAATCGACGACGGTGAGGGGTGGATCAAGTTGAACGAGACGATGCCGCTTAAACATGGAGAACGGCTGAGCTTCTCTCCAGACCCGGTCTCATTCAGGACCTACTACCCGGAGGAAATGGTCATGGCCTATCGTGGAGAACACGCCATAACCCATGGAACCCTCGCCCTGGCAGATAAGGGTGACCAGGTCAGCCTGATCGGTCCGGGCGGAGAGTTGGTCGACACCTTCTGTTACGGTGCTGCCTCAACGACCTCAGGATGGGCGGGATCGCCTTTCACGCCATTGCCGAAAGGGGACATGGCCGTTCGCGACATGACGGTCCACGACACGGATACCGCCTCGGACTGGTTCCGTTCCTGCGCGGGGAGGTCGGAACGGGACATAACGTCATATGAGGGAACTGTTGAGCCCTTTACCTCCCCCGAGGATGCGCAGATGAGAATGGTCCGGGAGATAGGCTATGCTCGGGAAAGCATAGAGGCGTGCGTCTACGAGATGGGCGATCCATTGATAACGAGGATGTTCTCCGACGCCGAGGCCGATGGCGTGAAGGTGAGGATCCTGATCGAGGGTCAGCCGGTAACCGGTCTGTCCAACTCCTCCAAGACCGCCGTCGCTACCTTGGTTTCCTCTGGATGCGATGTCCGCTTGATGATATCAAATCAAAGCTATCGGAGATACGATTGCCTGCACGCCAAGTATTTCGTCATCGACCGGGAGCGGGTCACCGTGATGTCCGAGAACTGGGCGGGCGGCCTGATCACCAACCGCGGTTGGGGGGCGACGGTCGTATCACCAGGATTGGCACGGGATGTGATTGACATGTTCCAGGAGGATTCCTCCCTGGACCGGCGGGATGTGAAGGAGGCATCACCAATGGTCAAGGATTGGTACGCTCCCCCGACCGATGTCGATCCGCTTTCCGCAAACGGAAGAAATAGGGAGCCGGTGACCTGCGACGTTTCCCTGATAGTTTCCCCGGACACTGCATACCGGGGCATCCTAGGCCTGATCTCATCCGCTACCTCCAGACTTCTGGTCGAACAGTTGTACATCGACCCGGCCTGGGTGGGGAAGAATCAGATAATGGACGAACTGATAGACGCGGCCAGTAGAGGTGTGAAGGTGCGTGTGCTGCTCGACCAGACCTTTGTGGACACCTCTGACACTCGGAACAACTCGATGACGGTGGATGCACTCAACACCCAGGCCAGGGAACTGGGCATTGACCTCGAGGCCAGGCTCATTTCGGACTATCACGATCTCGGTGTCCTCCACAACAAGGGGGTCATCGCCGACGACAGGGTATTGGTTTCCAGCATCAACTGGGTGGACGCATCCGTGTTCCAGAACCGGGAGATAGGGCTGATAATATCATCGTCATCGATGGCCGCATTCTTCGCCGATTTCTTTTGGAATGATTGGGCGGTCGATCCAGACCCGCCCTCGATCCGTCTTCCCTGGAACAATCTGACCTTGAGCGAAGGGCAGCCATTGCTCCTGGACGCCACCAAGTGCAATGATAATGCAGGCATAGCCTCTTACTTTTGGACCGATGGTCGGGACGGACGCCAATGGAACGGCTCGTACCAGATGGTCTATCTGGAGTTGGGGGTCCATGAGATCACCCTGGAGGTCACCGATCGTTTCGGGAACACGGCGACAGCGAGGCTGCTCGTGATAGTCAATCCCCTGGCACCGGTCGACGAAACGAACTATCTGATCCTCGTTCCGGCGGGAGGCGTCGGTCTGGCCGGTCTTATCTGGTTTGCCTGGAAAAGAAATAAGAGGCGCTAGCGCAATCGGCCGGCGTGCTGATAAGGTACTTCAAACCTTCCGATCTCTGGGCGGTCTATGAACTGGCCTCGAACAATCTGAAGGAGCGGTACAACCCCACCATCTTCTCCGAACTCTCCGTCTACTGGCCCAATGGGTTCCTGGTCGTGGAGGACATGGGGCGGATAGTAGGTTTCCTCTTTGGCATCATGTCATCGGAGGTGGAGTCCCGGGTCCTCATGCTGGCGGTCAAGAAGGAACACCGGAACCGCGGTATCGGCACGATGCTGCTGAACCGCTTCTTGCTGGAGGGCGCCAACAGGGGGGTCAGGATGATCTCCCTGGAGGTCCGTGCAGGCAATCTGCCGGCAATAAGATTCTACCAGCGGTTGGGCTTCATGATGACCGGCCGCATTCCGAACTATTATTCGAATGGAGAGGACGGATACACCCTCAAGCTCCACCTATGATGCCTTCCGACCTCGATCCAGCTTGGAGCTCCGTTCCCATCAATGGAACATCGTGTCCTTGTCGGCGGTCTCGTTCTGGAAATAATAGGGGGATTTCTCCTTCTGGGCTGAAGATATGTCCGTGCCCAGGCCCTTGGTGTACGAGCCATACCGGTCCTTGATCTGGTCTTCGGCGGAACGGGAACGCTTGATCGCCAGGTCGATATGTTTGAGATCGATCATAGGGTCACCGTTGACCACTGCGACGTCCCCGGCACCACGCACCAGGCCACCCAGCTCTCTCAGGCGCAGGGTCAATGCGTTGTTCTGATTATCGATGCGCTTGGCCCGCTGCCTGGCCTCCTTGATGATGCCCACCACCGCGGCGGTCGTTGCCGGCGGGATCCTTCCGTCAACGGTGATCTCCTGGGCTATGAACTGGGCCAAGCGGGCCCGGTTCTGATCGTTGTCCTCCATGGTGGTGTTGACCAGCACCTCATAGCCGTTACCGGATATCCTGGAGCGGAGCGGAGAGAGGACCTGTTCCAGGTCCTGTATGTTGCATGCCCCGACGAATATGAAATCGCATGGAACGTCGTTGACCTTCACGCTTGCCCCGGCGCTCTGCGGGTTGCGGCCGCTGATGGGGAAGCGCTTCTCCTGCATGGCGGTGAGAATGAAGCGTTGGATGTGGCCGAGATGGGGCAGCTCATCCAGGAAAAGGACGCCTTCATGGGCCTCGTGTATCGATCCCGGGACCACTCTCTCATAGGGCTGCGTTCCCAGCTGTGGGTGCCCGCCATACGGGTCATGTCGGACATCTCCCAATAGTTCGGTCTCAGATGATCCGGTTGCCAGCACGAACGGGTTGCGGTTCAGGGGGACCAGGACCTTCCTGGGCGAGACCTTTTCCAGTTCGCGGCGCTTCTCCAGCGCGCTCTGGTCGAGCACCCTGATCATTTCACCACAGCGCTCAAAGACGACCACTTCCTCTTTTCCGAAGCGTTTCCGGGTGGTGGTGACCCTCTCCTTGCCAGCCGATGCGGTCTGTCCCTGGGCGGCGTTGATCTGTTCGAACAGTCCGGTCATCAGGTCGCCGAACGGGTTGGCCTGGTTCGGCTGATCCCCGCCCTTGGGCTTGGCGCATTTGGGACAGGTGCGCTCCTTCGGTGATGAATAGGTGCCGCAGTTCTTGCACCGGTATCCGAGACGCTCGGAGACGTTGATGGGCGCGTTGATCGGGTCGATCAGCTCTCCCTCGGCGGAGCCCAGGGATTCCAGTTCCTTACGGACCTCATCCTCCCTTTTGACCTCGACCGTGGGACGCTCCGGGTTCTCCGGGTTGTGCACGATGCGGATCTCCTCCTTGGGAGCCGATAAATGTAAAGAAAGCGCCTGGGCGATCATCGATTTCCCGCATCCAGGCGGACCGACCAATAAAAGATGGCGCCGCTGCTTGGCAGCGATGCGCGCCAGGGTCACGGCCTCTTCCTGGCCGATGACCCGCATCAGCGGATCTGTCGGTATCTCGATGTCCGAGGTGGACTCGATCGACCGAAGGTCGGGTTCCCGCTGAAGGTTCACTTTTGCAGTCATGTTCAGTTCAGATCTTCCTTGGTCCAGACATCGACGCTGCTGGGCTGCTTGGTTATGTTGCCCATCTTGGTGCCGACGAGTGTCCCTATCTTCTGTTCCGCCGCTATATCAAGTATCCTCTGGGTGACGATACCGTCGAAGACGACTGCGGAAATGGGCTCGGTCTCGGCCTTGAGGGTGTTGACCAGCTCTTTCACCGGCACCTCCTTGCGGACCGCGCCCAGCGGGTCCATGATCTTCGCCTTGGAGGTGGACGACAGCTCGTTGATCATGCCGCGGTACTTCTCCTGGGCGGCAGACAGCTTCTTGGCCTTCTCCGAGCTCTCGGAAGGCATCTCTGGTGCTGCCTCTGCCGGCATCGGCGGGGCCCTCTCCTCGCGCCTCTCGTAGCGGTCTCCGCCACGGCCGCGCGGTTCCTCGCGCCTCTCGGGGCGGCGTTCCTCGCGCTCCTGCCTGGGTGCGGGTGCCTCGCGGCGTTGCTCCTGGCGGGGGCGTTCCTCGCGCCTCTCCTGCCGGGGGCGCTCCTCACGGCGTTCCTCGCGCTCCTGCCTGGGTGCCGGGGCCTCTGCCGGCTTCTCGAAGGGCTTCTCCTCGACGTCCGTCTTGTCCTCGATGGCGCGCTCCGCCTTGTCCTCCTTCTGGAAGCGTTCCAGCTTCTCTGCCTTGTCGGACCGGCCGTTCTTCTTCTCGGTCCCGTCCGCCTCAAGCCCGAACATCTCCATGAACTGCTCGCCCGGGATCTTGTTGCGCAGGCACTTCATGATCTGCTTCTGGGTCAGCTCCTCGACCTCATGGGCACGCGGCGCACGGGCCACGAAGTCCACCTCGGCCACCTGGAACAGTTCCCTGAGGATGAGCTCTCCGCCCCGGTCCCCGTCCACGAACGCGGTGATGACGCGCTCCTTGGACAGCTCCATGATGGTCTTCGGGATGTTTGTACCCTCGACAGCGATGGCGTTCTTTATGCCAGATTTCAGCAGGTTGAGCACATCGGAGCGCCCTTCCACTACGATTATGGCATCAGAGTCCGGGACGTTCGGTCCGGCGGGCAGACGTTCCTTGCCGTAGTAGATGACCTCTTCGACCTGCACCGACTGCCTGACGCTCTCGGTCAGGTCCACGCCGCTGGTCTTGGACTGCTTGATCAGTTCGGTCAGCAGCTCACGGGCACGGTCGATGATCTTGGCGCGCTTGACGACGCGTACATCCTCGATCGACTCCACGGTGATCTTGGCCTTGCATGGTCCTACCCGGTCAATGGTCTCGAGGGCCGAGGCCAATATGACGGTCTCGACCTGGTCCAGGCTTGACGGGATGAGGATCTCGCCTTCGGATTTGCCCTGCTTCGAGTGCACATCGACCTCGATCCTTCCGA
The DNA here is from genome assembly GCA_036504055.1 of Methanomassiliicoccales archaeon. Taxonomy (NCBI): domain Archaea; kingdom Methanobacteriati; phylum Thermoplasmatota; class Thermoplasmata; order Methanomassiliicoccales; species Methanomassiliicoccales archaeon. The sequence continues at coordinate 67,307 of DASXVU010000003.1, forward strand.
TCCGGCCGCTTTTCTGCAAATCTCTGAGATCAAGTTCGTCACCGAGCAGACCTTCGGTCTGTCCAAAAATTGCACCCACTACGTCCGGCTTTTCAACGATGCCATCAGCGTTGAGCCTCGCCTTCACCAGGTACTTAGTGGTGCTGGGATCAATGTTCATTATTAATTCACCTCATTTCCTGGAAAATCCGCTACACTCTCAATACCAGCCGCAATATCCTCCACGGAAGCCTTGCTTTAGCGCTCCCGCAGGCATGCCATTCTTTGGTGAGTCCCGCTTAGACGGGGGTGAATGGGTTGTGATAGTGAAGATGTGATATCGGAAAGCGTGGTGCTTTTCCGGAACCTGAAGTATGCAACGGCACTTATATAAGTTTCGCCGATTGAAACGCCGTTAATGGTGCTTGATTAAACTAACGAACATTCGTATTGCACCTGGTTCCAGCATGCTTCACTATGCCTTCCTTCAACGATTCCGAGATACTTTAATAATCGTCATTGCATACTGCATCCGCTGCTTTTATTGGATGATTCATCCAACTCAGAAGCATGCAGGAGACGGGGTCGGAAATGCGTAACTTCGTGGAAAAGATCGCCGAGGAACTCGCCGCCGGGGACATAGGCACCAATTCCTCGTGCGATTGGTATCACTGCCATTTCAAAGGGCAGAACTGTTCCTTCTGCTTCTGCCCCTTCTATCCCTGCATGGATGGCGATCTAGGAGAGATGGTCAAAGGCAAGAAGGGCCCGGTGTGGAGTTGTCAGGAATGTTTTTGGATGCACCGGCACGATGTCGCTGCCGATTTCCTCAAAGAGATGGGTGGGCGGACTTATGACCAAGTCTCGCAAGAAGAACTGACGGAGATCAAGGCACGGCTCGAGTCCCGGCATCTCAAGAAGGCAAAACGCCTGATGGTCATGGGAGCGACCTCCGGAGCCGGTAAGTCGCTCATGTGCACTGCCTTCTGCCGTATCTTTTCCAACATGGGCTATACGGTGGTCCCGTTCAAGGCCCAGAACATGTCCCTCAACTCGGTGGTCACCGATGATGGAGAGGAGATCGCCCGTGCCCAGGAACTTCAGGCCAGGGGAGCGAGGATAAAGCCCAACAGCCACATGAACCCGATACTGCTGAAGCCGAAGGGAGATTCAGTATCTCAGGTCATCGTGGAAGGCCGCCCCTATAGGGACATGGACGTGAAGCAATACTACGGAGAGTTCACAGACATCGAAGGTGTGGAGATCGTTAGGCGCAACATCGGGCTGCTGTCCAAGACCTCCGACCTTATCGTCATCGAAGGTGCGGGAAGCCCGGCCGAGATCAACATGTCCGAGCATGATATCGTCAACATGCGCACGGCAGAGATCGCCGAGGCAAGCTGCATCCTGGTGGTCAACATCGAGTGGGGCGGGGCGTTCGCCTACATGTACGGAACGCTCATGCTGCTGCCCGAGGAACAGCGGAGGATGTTCAAAGGCATCATTGTCACCAACATGCACGGTTCAGCCGAATCGCTTGCCGAAGGCTTCGAGGAGATCGAACGCCTGACCGGTGTTCCGGTCCTTGGGGTCGTGCCGCACATCGACCTTGACCTTCCTGACGAGGATTCGATGTTCCTCGGTGACCGGAGGAAGGAGGGTTCGATCGTCGTCGGTGTCGTGCGTCTCCCGAGGATATCCAATTTCACCGATTTTGACGCCCTGTCATTGGAACCGGGCGTGGTGGTCCGTTTCCTGGACGATGCGTCGGAGGTGAACGAATGCGCCGCCCTGATCATTCCTGGCACGAAGAACACCATCGACGACCTGACCTGGATGAGGGAAAAGGGCTTCGACGCAGCGATCTGTTCGGTCAGGGGCAAGGTCCCGATCCTGGGCGTATGCGGAGGCTTCCAGATGCTGGGAACCGAGCTTAGGGACGAACAGGGCCTGGAAGGCAAGGAGTCAGGGACCACCGAGGGACTGGGCCTATTGGATGTTGTTACTAGCTTCGACTCTTATGACAAGAGGACCGTCCAGGTCACCGGACTGATCGTGGGGCAGGAGAACCTCGGCCCGGTGCGTGGATATGAGATACACATGGGTATGACCGATCGCGGCCTTTCACCTCCTTTGTTCGACATCGAGGACTTCGCGGGAAAGCATTCGGACGGTGCGGTATCGGCCGACGGCATGGTCATGGGTTCATACCTCCACGGATCGTTCGACCTGCCCGCGTTCCGCAGGTTCTTCCTTTCGAAGGCCTGCAGGAGCGACACCGAGGTAAAGGACGACTCTCCGGCCAAGGACTATGATGCCTCCGTGGACGAAAGCATCGAACGCATCGCCGCGGCCTTAAAAGGCTCCTTGGACATGGGCAAAGTGTATAGGATGCTCGGCTTGGGGGAAGGGAAATGACCCGCAAGGTGATGTTCCAGGGCACCTCTTCCGGCGTGGGCAAGACGCTTTTGACCGCCGGGGTCTGCCGCTATCTGCAGAGGCAAGGCAGGGACGTTGCCCCGTATAAGACCCTGAACCTGTCACTAAATTCGTTCGTGACGAGCGATGGTGGGGAGATCGGCATATCCCAGGCATTCCAGGCATGGGCCTGCGGCATCGAGCCGACCACCGACATGAATCCAGTCCTGCTCAAGCCGAAGGGTGAGGGCGGTCTTCAGGTCATTCTCAAGGGAAGGCCATATGTCGACGTGAACCGACAACGAGGAGTAGAGCGCGAGGTGTTCCTGGAAGCGATCGGGGATTGCTTCGGAAGGCTGTCAGCAGCACACGGCAACATCGTCCTGGAAGGCTCTGGATCGCCCGCGGAGATCAACCTGAGGAGGCATGAGGTGGCCAACATGACCACAGCCCAGATGACCAGGAGCCCGGTCATCCTTATTGGCGACATCGAAAAGGGCGGGGTGTTCGCGGCACTGTACGGAACTTATCGCCTGCTCCAGGAAGAGCACAAGCGCCTGGTCAAAGGTTTCGTCATCAACCGGTTCCGGGGCGATGGTTCGATACTGGGGAAAGGGATCGACCGTCTCGAAAAGGAGATGGGGGTGCCCTGCCTGGGCGTTCTCCCATACCTGCGGATGCGGTTCCCGGAGGAGGACAGTCTTTCGATGTCCACCGGATGCTCTGGGGCCGGAGATGACATCAGGAAGGTATGGATGTCGAACCTGGACCGGTTCGTTGATGAGGCTTTATCCCAAATGGACCTGGATACTCTTGAGAACATCATGACCAGGGGAGCAGGGACCTGACCCTTCTTCGTCGAGTGATATCGGTTCACAACATGTTCTTTATTGATATCGATTCGATATTTCGCTTCGATCACGCTTAACAACCTCGACTGCAAATAGTCGTCTTGGTCTTCTCTTCCCGAGGGATGAAGATTTCCAATTACTGCATCCAGAACATGGTGGCATCTGCAAATTTTGGTATGGAACTAGATCTCAGGAGCCTCTGCCTCAATCTCTCAGGGGCAGAGTACGACCCCGAATCCTTCCCTGGACTGATCTACAGGCTGAAAGTACCCAAGACAGCGACGCTCATATTTCGGAGCGGAAAGGCGGTATGCACCGGCGCCCGGACGCTGGAGCAGGTCAAATGCGCCATCGAGACGGTGGCTCAGAATGTCAGGAAGACCGGCGTAATGATCACCGACCACCCCCCCTTCGAGGTCCAGAACATCGTTGCCTCGGCAGATCTCGGACATTCAGTTAATCTCACCACAGTGGTGATATCTCTAGGACTTGACCGGGTGGAATACGAACCGGAGGTGTTTCCCGGTATGGTCTACCGTCTGACCGATCCAAAGGTCGTGATCCTTCTCTTCGGGTCAGGAAAGCTGGTATGCACAGGGGCAAGAAAACCGCAGGACGTCGAGGACGCCGTGGAAAAATTGAGAAATGAGCTGGAATGCTCTGGATTGCTGAATTGAGATGAGGCCGCTGCTGATCAACCACCGGACGCCACCCTTATCACTTTGAGGGTCTCCCCTGCACGTATCGTTTCGGTGATCGGCACTGGCGATTTTCCCCGAAGCACGATGTGCGCGTCAGCGAAGAGATTCATATGTTCCAGGACATCCGATACCTTCGAACCCTCTGGCAACTTGACAATGGTAGCGGTTCCCCGGTGCTCGACGGTCACTGAGATCTCGGACATCGTTCCCAGGTATGCACTGCTCCTCTAATCAGCTTGGTGGTGGTTGCCGGTTCGCTAAACTAAAATAGAGGAAAGTCATCAGCATGATTAGGCCGAGGTAGCCCAGTCCGGTAAGGCGGTAGCCTCGAATCGCCGACAAACGGCGTTCGCGAGAGAGCTACTGGTGTTTCACCTCGGGAGTTCAAATCTCCTCCTCGGCGCCATTCCTTCTTCAGTCTCTTCAAGGTCATCGATTTACCTTCCTCGAAACACGAGTGAGATCTGGCACGGCTTCACAGAAAGATCGATCTCAAATTCCATAGGAATGACATAAGGTTCAGGTGACCGGATATGTTCCGACGGTCGAGAATTGATCAAAAATTCAGGGACCAGTTCTATTGGTGACCAATTTCTTCCCGGATTCAAAGAAACCTTTTCCCAGCACTGTGTCCTGGAACCTGGTTGCGAATGCTTCTGATGAAGCATAGAGATCCTCCTTGAAATTGGACATTATGTAGTCCTCGAATTGCTTGTACACTTTCATGTCCTCCTTGTCATCCATCTTGGACTCAATGCCAGGGAAGATGACGTCCTCTTCCTTTTGGATGTGGGCGGCCATATGCTCGACCAGCTTGCCTGCGTTCTCATAGAAGGCTGCATCATCTCCGCCGGGGCGGACGAACGTAAGCATCCCCTGGGCAAGCAATCTGGCTATCCTGTGGTCCTCGAACAGCTGCTGAAGGTCTTCGGTATGCTCCGGATCGGCGCACATTGCTGCCGGGAAAAGGAACCGTTCCTCCTTGCCATGATGGAAATGGTCCATGAACATGAGCAAGAACTCGATCCCCTCTGTGGCTATCTGCCGGTGTTTGTCGATCGATTTCTTTTCCACAATATCCTTGTAAACGTCCAGGACCTGACGCAGGATGCCGTGATCGTATGATAACAGAGTGATCGAGGCCTTCATGATATTGACTACGATTTCCCGGATATTCAACGATTTCCGTTCAAATGGAATCTCGTTTCACCAGGTACCAGCGAATGTTCAGACAGTCATCATTACGAAAAACGGACTAAGATCGAGTTAATGTTCCGGATTGTTCAACAATGGATGGGAGGAATCGCTATCCTCCCGGAATGGCATCTCTTTGATTAGGCTCAGATCAGGATGCGATATCCTTCGGAAAGGGCAAGCATCGAGTCCCTGGTGATACCAAGGTACATGGCCTTCGTCTTTGCCCGCCGGTATGCATTGTTCGCCACCGCTTCGCTGATCTGGAACTTGGACGACAGATCATGGCTGGTCGCTCCAACGATCTCGCGCCCTATCCAGACTTCAGCTTCCTGAGGGGAAAGCCCTGCATTGAACAGTGTCTTGAACACGACGTTGTCATTGATCTCCACCGATAACGACCGTATTGCCGAAGCGTAGCTCGCGGATGCCATAGAGTTGATGAGAACGTGGTGATTTAAACACTATTTTGTCTAATTGTCAACTTTTGAAAATAAGAAGTTGCCCAGATGATGTTCCATTGAATGTCATCGATAGGATGGCCATCGTAACTGATCATTATGTCCTGGGGGCGATCAGGATGACTGGGACTCAGGCGCTCCGAACGGCTCGTGCTAGATCGACTGTTAGAGGTCATGACCGGTTAGGGAAGACAGGGACTTCTGGGACCCCGAGACCTCGATTTTCATCTGCCGGCATGATTCTTAGACTGGAAATTAGCAACGATACAAATTAAGGATGAACGGCAGTATGGACCTGGAAGATATGGTCGAGGATGCGAGAAAGATTTTCGGCAGTAACGCAAAACGGTATCGAAGAAGCCCGGAGCATGCCCACCAGCAAGTCCTTTCCGGAATGGTGATAATGGCCAACCCGGAACCACATGCCCTGGTGCTGGACGTTGCCACGGGAACCGGCAATACGGCCAACGCGTTCGCCCCCTTCGTGCGCAGGGTGATCGGAATCGACATCGCTCCTGAGATGGTCGGGGAGGCCGATGATCAGATCCGGCAGAACGGCGTGCAAAATTTGGACCTTTGCCTGGCCGATGTCATGGCGATGCCCTTCCCCGATTCGACTTTCGACATGGTGGTGAGCCGGGGGGCCTCTCATCATTTCACAGATATCAAAGGGGCCTTGGGTGAGATGTCCAGGGTCCTTAGGCCAGGTGGTGTGATGGCCATCGATGACCGCATCGTGCCGGAGGATGAAGAGGTTTACCGAACGATGAACATGTTCCACGTCCTGCAGGACCGGTCACATATGAGGGATCACAGGCCAAGCGAATGGAAGGCCATGCTCTCCGATGCCGGGTTGGATCCGAAGGAGATGAGGACCTATATTAGGAACCTGCCCCTGGACAGGCTAACTGGCACCGCTGAAGAAGAAGATGCACAGGAAATCATCCGCCAGGTGAACGGGTTCAGCGAAGAGATGAAGGAGAAGTTCGGATACCGAACGGTCTCTGGTGAGGTCCATATCAATCACTGGTTCCTGATGCTCACGGCGGTCAAGAGGATCCCGCCGTCCGGTGAATGAGCGGCTCTTCCATGCTCCCGGAACGGAAGCCCTGGATATCCAGGGTCACGTAGACGAACCCGAGCATCTTGAACTCCTTGACAATCCAGTCCCGGTTATTGAGGACCAGATAGAACTCCGGAGGCGAGACCTCGATCCGGGCGATGTCCCCATGATGCCGGACCCTCAGCTGGGTGATGCCGAGGTCGCGCAGGAACTCCTCCGCCGCCTCGATCCGGGCCAGTTTCTCGCTAGTGATCTCCGTTCCGAAAGGTATCCGGGACGCGAGGCAGGCGCTCGACGGTTTGACCGCGGTCGGCAATCCCAGAGACTTCGACAGATACCTTACCTCATCCTTCGTCAGTCCGACCTCTGCCAGCGGACTGTGGGTCCCCAACTCCCTGACCGCCCTCAGGCCGGCCCTGGAGCTCCTCAGATCATCGGCGTTGTTGCCGTCGGCCACGGCCAGGAATCCCTCCTCTTTTGCTATCGACAGGAATTTCGTAAGCAGTTCCTTCTTGCAATGGTAGCACCTTTCGGCGGTGTTCTCCGTGAAAGCGCTGGTGTCCAATTCCCTGGTCAGGACCTCGATGTGCCTGGCGCCGAGTCGTTCCGCTAGTTCCACCGCCTCTTCCCTTTCCTTCCTGGGGAACGTCTCCGAGACCCCGATCATAGCGACCACCTTATCTTGTCCAAGCGTGTCCAATGCCACCTTGAGCAGCAGGGTGCTGTCCGCCCCGCCGGAAAAGGCCACCGCCAAAGGACCGTACGATCTTAGCAAATCATGCAATCTCGACAACTTCTCTTCCGGGGTCACATCCAGTGATGGGGTGAAATTGGTATTCAAACCTAACGCTGGGGAAAAGGGAATATAGGCATAGAGCGCATCGGGAAAAAACATGAGCATCCGCGATGTCCTGGAACAGCTGAAGCGGGGGGAGATCGACGAGGAGAGGGCAGAGCAACTGCTAAAGCTCGATTTCCTGGAACGCATCGGCGAGCATACATGCTTCGATCATGCCAGGGAGGCGCGCCGGGGCATTCCGGAGATCGTCTTCGGGGAGACGAAATCGCCGACCATGGTGGCCGATATCGTGAAGCGGGTCATGGCCGACCGGGACGTGATACTTGTCTCTAGGGCATCGCCAGCCCACGTCGATGCGGTCAGGGGAATTGTCGATCCGAGGATCGTCCGTTACATTGAATCGTCCAGAATGGTCGTTGTTGACAAGAGGAAGGACCCGGTCTTGAACGGCAAGGTAGGCATAATCACTGCCGGAAGCTCCGACATCGCCGTCGCCGAGGAGGCCAAGGCGGTAGCCGAGGCCATGGGGTGCCAGGTATTCACCGAGTACGATGTGGGGGTGGCGGCACTGCACCGGATGCTCGACCCGCTATCCCGAATGCTCGAGAACGGAGTGGATGTCCTGATCGTGTGCGCCGGAATGGAAGGGGCGCTGCCGACCGTCATTTGCGGTCTCACCGACGTGCCGGTCATCGGGGTCCCGACATCTGTGGGATACGGTTTCGGAGGGAAGGGGGAAGCGGCCTTGATGGGAATGTTGCAGACCTGTTCGCCGGGCTTGGTCGTGGTGAACATCGACAACGGTATCGCCGCCGGCGCCACCGCGGCACTGATCAGCCTCCGAGCTAGAAGGAAAAGCAAAGATTAAGTCCTGACGGCTCAGAGAAGGCTGCGGTGAAAGTATGAACCACACCATCGTGCACTTTGAGATACCTGCTGACGACCTGGAAAAGATGATGGGCTTCTACAAGGCGGTCTTTGACTGGAAGCTCATCGACATGAAAGGGGAGGTCGAATACGTCATGCTCCATACGGTGCCTACCGATGACAACGGTATGCTGAAAGAACCAGGGGTCAATGGCGGGATGTACAAGAGAACGGAACGCAGTCAGGTTCCGGTCAACTACATCAGTGTCGAATCGGTCGATGAGTATGTTGAGAAGGCAGTAAAGAACGGTGGCCGGGTGCTTGCCCCGAAGAGTGAGGTCCCCAACATCGGCTTCATTGTCTGGATCGCCGATCCGGAAGGGAACCCACTGGGTTTGTTGCAACCAGTAAGTAAGTAGGCCAGGACCGATCGATGGGGTGCGTGTCCTCAGGAAAGGGCACGATTTCGATCCATCGGACACAAATAATGGACATAGGCTCATAAATCTGGAACGGTATGCCGTCCGGATGAGAAGAGGATTGGCCTTATTCGGCGGGGCCGCAGGGGCTCTGTTCACGGGGGGATCCGTCTGGGCCTTCATGGCGGAGCATGTCGAGACGGTATATTATTACGGTATCCCGGTCCAGCAGACGGTCACTGGCTATCCCGATCTGGGAGCGCTGTTCCTGGTGTTCGCCATCCTCGGTTTCGTTATCATGGTCGTCGGCCTGCTCAGCAAGCCCTACTGCGTGCAGCCTCCCCAGCCGATCCTTCAGAGCCCGACTTACGCCTGCCCGTATTGTGGCCAGCTGTTCTCCCATGGAACGCTGGTCTGCCCCAAGTGCAACCGCGAGATAAAATGGTGAAGGGTGGGCCAATTCTATGATCGTAGTCATCCAAGAACGTCCCGTCCCTGACCGCCAGGAAGATCTCTCCCATCACTTTTATCATCGGTGAGGGCCCTTTGCCATCAATGACGAGGAGGGAGATGGTCGATGGGGAAGGACCGGTAGGTCCGGTGACCATTCGTCCCATGAAGATGGAGGACATTCCTTCAGCGCAGGCCGTTGGTAAGAGCACCTGGTCGAGGGTCGCCTCTGACGACCTCGGGCGGGAGGTGGAATACCCGACCCGGCCGGCCGCCATCATCCAGGCCGCCATCGAAGAGGAGCCGCTCGGCTGTTTCGTCGCTTTGCTCGGGGACAAGATAGTGGGGACCGCTTACAGCCATATTTGGGGAACCGTCGGGTGGGTCGGACCGGTCGAGGTGCTGCCCGAACATCAGGGCTCAGGCATCGGAAGGGCGCTCATGGAGGCGTGCCACGGATACCTGGGATCAAAAGGATGCAAGGTGTTCGGGGTGGAGACGATGAGCGATAACGAGCGGAACAAGAGGTTCTATGCCGGTCTCGGATACCGTTCGGTCGGTGTCACGGTGTTCGCGGAGAAGAAGCTCCGGCCTGCGGGTTACTTCGTAGCCGGCATCCGGGAACTCACCCCCTCCAATCTGGCAGAGAACTGCAATGGGATAAGGATGCTGAGCTCGGCGGTCTACCCAGGCATGGACTGCACATCGGAGTTCCGGATGGTCCTGAGGCACTCGCTTGGCAAGGCTTTCCTGTTCGTTCATGACGGTGTGACCAAGGGGGTGGCTCTGCTGATGGAAGCTCCCTTGGAAGGTTTGCACATGGTATCGATCAGATTACTGCTGACCGATCCGACCATACCTGACCGGGGTGCGGTCATGTCATCGCTCATGGCGGCCTGCGAACAGTCGGCGATATCCTCGGGCAGCGATCGGGTCTTTACGTCCAGCAGCATGACCAACGACATATCCCACATTCTTGTAGAGCGGGACTACAAGATCAGCGCGAGCAATGTCCGGTTCATAAAGGGAGAGGACTATTCGGAGGCCGGCGGCACCAACATAATAGCCTGGGCCGGCTAATATCGTAACCATCTTCTTCGTCCAGGCAAAGCTTAATCGTCCCAGCCTGACAATAAATGCTCAAGGTGACAATATTGGTATCTCTGCCTGAAGCGGTGATGAACGCGCTCAACGATCCGACGAGCGTTAAGGTGTTGGCAACGAAAACGCCCGATGGTGTGGTAAACGCGATACCTCTGGGAAGCATGATGGCCCCGGACCCCAACACCATCGTGTTCGGGGTGGTGTTCATGAAGAAGACCCACATCAACATGATGGAGATGCAGAAGAAGGGGGACAAACCCGTCGTCCTGATAGTCTCCGGCAGCAACGCCTACCAGGTGCACGCATCGATCAAGGAATACAAGACGTCCGGCCCGGTCCTTGATATGATGAACGAGAAGGTAAAGTCCCGCGGCATCAAGGTCATCGGGGTATGGTACATGGAGCCAGGGACGGTCTACGATCAGACCCCCGGACCGAACGTGGGGAAGAAACTGGCGTGATCAAGGCTTTGGCCTTAATTCATCTTGGTAACCGGGAATGGGGAAATGACCTTCGCCCTTTCGACCGGCTCGGTGCGATCGGTGCATGCCAGTCCATGGTGGTCGAGGGTCAGTCTCTCGTTCGCTCCGATGCGGGCCGGGAGGTCATTTCAGATGATTCACGCCTTCGCCTGTGGTTTAACGATATTGAATAGTCTATAATAAGAAGGCAATCGTATTACTTATCGAAGCTTCGGGAAATGCGGACTGACCGACATGGGCACCTCCATATGCGGTCCGAACTTCGGGGCGGCAGATATGCCTAATAGAATTACGGACGGACCGGACAGAGCGGCGATAGACCGTGCGGGGACCGAAGAGGAAGATCTGAGGGAAGCAAGAGACACCCTCGAATCCCTGATCAACTATGCCAATGCCCCGATAATAGTATGGGACCGTAACCTGTTCATCACACGATTCAATCATGCGTTCGAACACCTGACCGGATATCTGTCGTCGGAGGTCATCGGGAAGCGATTGGAACTGCTGTTCCCGGATGAGAGCCGGATGCGATCCTTGGTAATGATTGATCGGACCAGCGAGGGTGAGCATTGGGACTCTGTTGAGATACCGATCAGGCGGGTGGACGGTGCGATCCGTACGGTGCTGTGGAACTCTGCCGCGCTGTATTCCCCTAACACATCCCAGATCCAAATGACGATCGCCCAAGGTCAGGACATAACTGAGCGGAAAATGGCCGAGGAAGCGTTGAGGCTCAGCGAGGCAAGGTACAAAGGCCTTTTCGAGGGTGCTCCCGGACCGGTGAGCCTGCGCCGACTGTTGTTCGATGATAACGGCGAGGTGATGGACCAGGTACTGATCGACCTGAATCCAGCTGGCCTCAGGAGGTGGGGTGTGGCCTCATTGGAAGAGATCGCGGGGAGAAAGTTGAGCGAGTTCCTCGGTCAGGAATTGGCCGGCCAGTATCTTGTTCAGGTAAGGAGGATGAACGCTCAAGGCAAGACCATCGTCGAAGAGACCCACGACCGTGACGGTCTTGATTATATGACAACGCTCGTCCCACTGGGAGATGACCATGTGATCGCCACCTCCATGGACATAACCGAACGCAAACGTTCTGAAAGGGCGCTAAAACGTTCAAATGAGGAATTGAAACAATTCGCCTACGTTGCATCCCATGACCTCCAGGAACCCCTGAGGATGGTGGTCAGCTATCTGTCCCTGCTCCAGAGGAAGTTCTCCGACCAGCTCGATCCCAAGGCAATGGAATACATCCACAACGCCGTTTCTGGAGGCGAAAGGATGCGAGCGCTCATTGACGACCTCCTGCAATATTCGAGGGTGGACAGCGGCGGCAAGCATGCCACCATGGTGGACATGAACGAGGTCGTAGAGAAGGTGCTGTTCGTCCTAAAGGCTTCTCTGGAGGACAACGAGGCTCGCATTCTCGCCGATCCGTTGCCATCGCTGCTGGCTGATGAGACCCAGATGGTACAGGTGATGCAGAACCTAATAGGAAACGCGATCAAGTTCCGCGGTCCAGAATCGCCCAGGATACAGATATCCGCGACCCCTGGGCAGGGCGAATGGGTCTTTTCCGTGAAGGATAATGGGATAGGTCTGAGCATGGAGTATGCAGATAAGATCTTCCAGGTCTTCCAGACGCTCCACACCAGGGATAGGTATCCTGGAACCGGAGTGGGCCTGGCGATCGTCAAGAAGATAATCGAGAAGAGAGGGGGGCGTGTATGGGTGGAGTCGGAGGAGAACAAAGGCGCCACGTTCTTCTTTTCGGTCCCGATCACACAGATCCCAACCTGACAGCCTCTGGCCAAGGGCATGGACCATCAGTTGGGTTGGATGGAACTTATCTTACGATCCATTTCATATTCGAGCGTCGGGACCTTGCGGCTATCTACCCGGTATCGGCCACAGATTGCTCTCCGGGAAAATTGCCCGACATCGCTTTTTGAACCCGGACCATTTCCTCCAACCTTTTCTGATCGGTGATATCATAGTTCACCCCATACAGGATATCGGAACTGCCGCTTCCATCATCGATCATCCCCACTCGGACCACTATATGGCGTACCTCCCCGTCCCTCCTGATGATTCGATGCTCCAACTGGGAATAGCCATCCTCGATTATCTTTGCCTTGCCCAATTGAATATGCTCAAGCACTCGTTTAAGATCGTCAGGGTGGACGAATTCTTTGAAATATTTCTCGGGGTTCATTGAATAACCCCCTTCCCTGCTAACATTCGTCTTGTAAAGATCAAAGAACGCGTCATCGAAAATGAACTGATTTGTCCTCGGATCCAATTCGAAGGTCGCCACCTTGGCCAGTTCCATAGCCATGATCGCCTGGCGTTTCTTGACCAGAAGTTCAGTTTCCGCTGTCAGCCTGCCGACCGCCTGCTTTATCTTATGCTCCAGCTCGACGAACTGGGCGTTGGGTTCGCCACCCTTCTGCAGGTAAAAGGTCACACCCGAGTTGCAGGCCTCGATGACGACCTCCTCCCGCCCCTTGCCAGTGAATAGGATGAATGGTATGGACTTGTCCAATTCCCTTACCATTTTAAGAAACTGAAGCCCGTCCGTTCCCGGCATTTGATAGTCGGAAACAATTGCATCGTAATGTGATCGGGCGATCATCCCGTTCGCCTCTGTTACCGAAAGGGCGACATCGACCTTGAGTTCCCTGGTTCTCTCCAAGAATATCTTCCCGATCTCCAATAGGTTTTCCTCATCGTCCACGTAGATAACGCGAATCACTTCCCCTCACCTTGAGAATTACTGGTATGGGGGAATTAAATACATTGTAGATAATTCTCACTATTTATATCCGGACCTGACATGTTTTCAAGGTGAGATCGCACGTCTCAACTTATCTTCATTATCTCAGGAAGGAAAAAGGTCAGGTAATCGTCAAATATTGCCCCGTGGTCATGAAACAACATTGGGAAGCATCGGGTTGCGCATTCAGCTTCCAGCCTCTCTGTCATCTCGAGGAATCCGGCGACCTGGTCCCTTACATCGTATCCATTCGGCGAGCCTGGGAATAAGGTAAAATACCCCGTTCCAGCTAGCAATGGAACAGAATGGCAGCGCCCGGTACGCCGATCGGCCCAAAGGCATTATTCAATTCATTGGCATCGACCAGCGCAGCCCCTTCCCGGGGAAGCCCGTGCGTCATCTGCAAGGGTTCTAAGAACCTCTGCGGCAAACCCACCTGCGCCCTGATGGTCAAGTTCTATTCCCAGTCCAAGACTCGAAAGCTCATCAACAGCCTGGACCTGGCTGGCAGTACACCGCCGGGCGTATTCGTCGGTCGGTATGGCTATCCAAAGGTGGACATCGGTCCCCTGGTACCGCCGGAGATGGGCGACACCTCGATCATGGACACGCCCGAACAATGGATGGGCAAGTCGATCCAGGAGATCGTGGACTTCCGATTCAAACTGGTACGGGGGAAGTACAGCGTATCGGTGAAGGATTTCCAGAATGGCGGGAAGATAGTTGATTTCACCAGAGAGCTGGGCCTGTCCATCAACTCGGTCGACGTGGAGGCGAACTTCGCCAAGCGTCCATCCGGGAAGATAGTGCTGGACGACGAGATACAGCCGTTCGGTCCCTCGGCCCGTCTGGAGAAGCTGAGCATCACCAACCCGAAGTACGACCACAAGATAGAGAAAGCCTATTACGACACCGACCTCCTGGCCACCCAGGCAGTCACCGACCTGTACAAGAACGGGGTGATGATATCCCGTCTGCAGAAGGCGTTCAGCGTTGGCGCGTTCGGGCTTGAGAAGAACCGGAAGCTGGTGCCGACCCGGTGGAGCATCACCGCCGTCGACGACATGATCGGCAAGGACATGCTCAAGCATACCAAGACGTACCCGCTGATCAACGAGTTCCGCATCTATGACTGGGACCAGCTGGACAACCGCTGGTGCGTCATGTTCATGCCGACCTCATGGCGTTACGAGCTGATCGAGGCCTGGTACCCGAACACGGTGTGGAACCCGCTGGGCAAGCAGATCGAGATCATCTCGTCACACGAATTCTATGAAGGTCGGAAGGACTACGCGGAGATCGGCGGGTGTTATTATGCAGCACGAATGGCCTGCAACGAGGTCCTGATGAAAGAGCGCCGCCAGGCCGGGGCGGTCATATTCCGCGAGGCGCATCCCGGGTACATCATGCCGGTCGGGGTGTGGAATGTGCGTGAGAACGTTAGGAAAGCGTTGACCATGCCGCCGAGCAAGTTCAACACTATGAACGAGGCGCTGGCGCATGTGCAGGGAAGAATGGAGATACCGCTATCCAGGTGGATCGCGACCAGTGAAGTGGTGAAGGACTTCATGAGACAGAGGCGGATCGATGATTACGCGTGATCTTGACTTCTTCATGATGGAGGACAAGATGCCTCCTCCGATGGTCAAGGCGTATGAGGTCAGAGCGACGACCGCCCTGCCAAAGAGTAACCTGCCAGGGCTGGACTATGCACTGAACCCGTACGTAGGGTGCGAGCATGATTGCATCTATTGCTTCGCCCCAGACGTCCTGCACAAGGACCCGTCCAAATGGGGAAAGGAGGTAGGGGTGCGCTCCAATCTGCCCGTATTGCTGGCCAAGGAGATCAAGAACAAACGGGGGGTCATCGGCATCGGGACAGTCACCGATCCATACCAGCCGCTTGAGAAAAGTTGTCTGTTGACGCGGAAATGCCTGATGGAGATCATCCGACATGACAACCCTATCTCCATACTGACAAAATCCGACCTGGTCGTGAGGGACATCGAGCTCATCGAGTCCACGAAGAGGCCGGAAGTGGGCGTGACCATCACTTCGGTCGATGACCGGGTGTCGCATGCGTTCGAGCCCGGTGCGCCGCCGCCATCGCAGAGGCTTGAAGCGCTGAGAAAACTGACCGAGGCGGGACTGAACACCTACGCCATGGTGGGGCCGGTCCTGCCGATGCTTTGTGAAACAGACATAATAGATTTGGTCAAAGCTATTGCGAACACCGGTACCAAGAGGCTGATGATGGACCGGATGCGCTTCCGGCCTGGCATAGATGTCGCCATTGCCAATCTGCCTTTGATGGGAATAGAGCCGTTCCATGCTTGGTACCAAGTGGCGTTGGCTGACAGAACCCGAGCCCTGGCATTGGAGAGAATCATCACAAATGCCTGCAACGAATTCTCATTGTGCACAGAGCAGGCGTTCCGATCATAAATCCGAGAAGTGGAACTTCGACCTGATAAATCTTGCAGGGATATCTTCTGACAAATCCTATCTGGTCGATACGCTAAAGGCTGTCCGATATCCCAGGCTCTTGTCTATGGTATGGATTGATCCCGTGACCAGGTATTGTCTTGAGAACCTCGTTCCCAATCCTTCTAGCATTAGCGTTCTTCCCGGAACGACATCTGAGGACCCGACACATTCGCCTACTCCAACGATTACATCAATTTTTCCATGATCGAGTGCATGTTTTGCGGCCTTCCGCTTGTCATTCTTGGCGGTAGAAAGTGTACTCAGTGCAATCTTTGACAAGTCATCCATGATATCCATGGCAATCATAGAGTCCAGGTCGATTACAGGGCTGAATGAGAGAAGATCTCCGCCATACCTCATTGAGATGGTCCGGGCCTGGCGATTTCTCGTCTTGGTGGGACTGACGGAATCATCGCCAATTAACTCCACGTAAGGTACTCCTTCAGATGGGAAGGTAGCCTTGACAATCGTTATATCAGCTTCCAAAATCGTTTTCAATCGATTCGAAGTCCGACCCATCTCTATGGACACTCGTTTGCCCACGGTGAAAAGCCCATCGTTGATCCAATCATAACTGCCAGGGGCACCAGCATCTCCGATTAAGACGATGGCGAAATTTCCGAAGGTGTCCAGGCTCAGTTCGACCATGATGTTCTCCACGCTCAATCCGTGTTGGGCCATATCTACATCGTCGATGGTTATCGCAAAGGCGGGTGAGCCGATCATCGTGTTCGTTTCTGTTGAAGGCCCGGACTTCATACTATCACTCCTTTGACATTGTCCTGGCCATGTAATAGTGCTTCTTCTTTTTGGTAGCATCTAGGGTCTTGTCAACCAGCTTCCTGGGACCGACTCTTTCCATACTCTGGCATACACGGAAGATGATGAATTCTGAAGGCCTCATCAGCGCGACGCCGACCTCTATGATCATTCTCTCTTTGTCAATGTCCGCCTGGGTCATTGTTGATCGGTCACAACGCACGATGAAGGCTTCCTCCGGTCTGGTGCCAAGCAGCATCCCGTCCTTCCACGATCTGGTCAGGAATTCGACTACCGATCTCTTCGCTTCGGACCAGGTTATTTCATCGTGTGGTTCGAAGACCACCCATTCGGTCCCTTTTGCGATCGATTTTTCCAGGTAGTTGATCGTCCGTCGGACCTGGACATATTTCCAAATGGAATCGCTGGAAGTCGTCCGGGAACCCCACACCAGCAACCCTCTCCCAGTGAACTTCCTGATCACATTGATGCCGATCCGGTTGAGTTCGTTCATGTCCGCCTGATCAACTGATACCTCGGTGTCCAAAGCTCCAATGACCAGTTCGTTTGCCGGGGGTTTGTGGACGCCTCTCTGGATGTCGGTTCGAACATAAATGCCGGCGACCGCACCGCTGGGCGGAACGATTCGGATCCGTTTCGTTATTGGGTCCTGGACTTGTATCCAAGGATGATAAATGGCCGCGTATCCCTTGGTCGAAACCAGCTTCTCCTTCTGAAGCCTAACATCGTGAGCATCCCCCACCTCTCTCGGATCTGACGGAGAATCGATGATGGCAAAACGGTATCTCATCCTCTCACAGTGCTCGATCAACGCTTGCTGGTCCAAGATGTCGGTTGCTTCAGGCATCGCGACCAGATTAACGTCATCCAAGCTTTCGAGGCATAGCAGACCAGTTCGATACGCCGTCTCATTTCGTCCAGTGCTACCGACCGTTCCCTCTATTCGCACCACGTAAGCCCTCTGACCTTGGTTCTTGAAGAAAAGGTCGACGGCCATCGCGAGATAAGGTCCACTTTTTGAATAGTCCAATCCCCCGAATGTTCCTTCGAATTGATCCCATGACGTTACCAGGACCGGTTCCAATGTCGGCCCCTTCACTGCTTTTCCAATGAAGGCGGCCGTGCTACTTTCCGCTCCCTCTATCGGATCCGCCATCAAAGATGTCTCTTCCACATAGACCCCGGGTGCCTCAAAGTCCGACATAAAAGAACCTCAGAAAATTTTCTCTCATTCGGGTGTAGGAAGTTGTCGTTGCTTTTAAGCTTCTCCCCTCTGCCGTCTGTAACATTTCTCAGATAGTTCGTGCAATGAAATGTCGGTCCTTGATCGATTTCTGGAAAGGTAACGAAATCAAGGTCGAGGTTTGTTAGTCATCAATTCCCGAATTCGTTTGGTCTCAATTTCCTGTATCTCCTCAACGGTCATCTTTCCCCCACTTTTCTTAATGGTAACGACCTCGCTTGATGGATTGCCATAGACATAGAGCGAAATGTTCTTGACCGATCCGTCTTTGAACTTGTATCTGTAGGCGAGGGGGAACCGGTTGTTCTGCATGAACTCGCTGATGCTCAGCTCTTGGTCGAGGTCATGTCCTGCAAAGGCATGAAGGCACATCTCCAACGCGTACTTTCCGAAGGCGATGATGTTCACATCCCTACGGCCCAGGAGACGGATCTCATCTAGAAACAACTCCTCGCACCTTGTTGCTGCCTTTCTCCATTCCTTGTTGACATCTCGGTCAGATTTGCTTGGTATGCATTTCAGCGCGTGGGTCCAGTATATCCGGTCTCCGGTCGGGTCAAAACTATTGAAAATTTGCAGGATCTTAGTGAGAGGATTTGCCTGTTTAACATCGGGTAATGATGGCTTACCGGTTCTGCAAAGCTTTAACAGGTCCTCTTCCGCCCTCGCCGGATTGGCTCTAAGCCAAAATCCAGGCTCCTGGGAAACGACAATGAACTCAACGTTGCCCAATGATGTCTTGCGATTGAAGATCACAGGGGTTTTCGAGCCACTCCTCGGACATCCACTACATGGGGCTTTGACCTTTGCGATCAAGCCTTCCCAGTCCATTATGTCCGCTTCAGCCATGAAGACCGATCGCATCAGGCCCTAAAAACGATTTCTCCTGCCGTAAGGACATCAAACGCTTCATTTCAATACAATAAGCTTTAAATATGGCCAACATTGAGGGTTTAAGCTCGTAGTTTTGGTGTTCTTTGACGAGGATCGTTCCGTCGCCCTGATCCTGCTTGCATATATTTGGATGTGAAATAATATGAACAAGAAGAAGAAGGGCGCAGAGGCAGCAAAGATGGCAGACGCAAAGGCAGGAACGACCGAGAAGAAAGGCTCGTCCTGGAACTCGAAAGGCAAGGCAGAACCAGCCAAGGGAAAGAAGAAATGATCCATGGTCCGCAAGAGGACCACAAATCTATTTCAAATTCAATTGATATCCATTTTCATAGACATTATTCAGTTTTTCCTTACCGGTACAGGCATTGCTGACATACTCCGGTATCCATGCAGACCTTGCATTTTGTCTGCAAGGGCCTTTCTGAATCGACAGCTGATCTATTGCAGCATTCTTCCTGACACTTCTTCGTTCCATGGCAGTAGTTGCAGTGTCCGCAGCTGGGACAGACCATATCTGTGGCACAGCCGCAGCTGGAATTGTCCTTCTTGAGCTCGGCCCCGCACTTTTCGCAGTTGGCGGCCTTTACCGGGCACGAACCCTGAAAATCCACGCCCGCCTTGGCAAATCTCGAGGAGCGCATTCCTTCCATGGTACCGGAATATCTTCCGTCCTAACTAACATTTGTGATGATTTCAAGCATCGGGGAGGAAGATAGGATCGATGGGCGTGAATGTGTCGTCCTTCAGCATCCTTTGATCTTGTCCCCCAACGTTCGATTACGATCCCTTCCCCCGCCACATGATCGCAGCTGGCGTGTATAATTACAACACTTATTGCATAGTGCAGGCTGGGCCAACAATTAATTATGGCCCCAAATTATCACCTGGTGTTGTGCATGAGAAAGGTCGGTTTCGTTTCTGGACGAATTATGGTCATGGCCATGGCAATGGTGGCCATGGCGTTGCTGGCGATTCCATCGGCATCCCTGGCTCAGCCCACAGGTGCCCAGGTATTCGATGTTGATGATTATCATAAGTCCATAACCGCCGGCGACACTGCCACATTTCGTTGGAACATTTTCAACGGCGGTAACTCATCGCTGCTGGTGGATACATATGCCGGAGCGCCCGACGACTATCTTTCGGTGACCACCAGCCCCACCTATCTGGTGGTCCTTCCCGGTGATAATGCCCAGGTGGTGCTGAATGTCGTGGCATCCAGGTCTGCCCCCATGGCTGACCACACCTTCACATTCTCGCTCAACATCACCCGGATGGACGATCCCGCCAGCGAGATAATCGTTACGAAAAGCGCTAGCCTCCATGTGTCTTCGTTGTATGGTGAGGAATCCAGGTATAACCGAATTCTGGGCGAGTACGCGAACCCACTGCCAGCACCGTTCAACGGGAGCCCCGTCACGTTCCTCATCTCAGCGCTTCTCTGGGCTGGAATCGGCGCGGCTCTGATCCTGGTAATATTCCCGCTGGTCAAGTTCCTCACCCGGAAGACCGATACCCAACTTGACGACAGACTGCTTCAGGTAAGCAAATGGCCCATCTTCCTCATTATCCTCGGGTACGGTATGAAGACCTCGCTGGAGATCTTGGCCCTGCCCCGGGAATGGATACCTGGGATCGAGGACAGCTATTTCGCGCTGACGATACTGCTGCTCACGTGGTGGGCATACGGGGTCTTTGACAGCATCGTTCTGGAATACGGACGGAACGCCGCCGCCAAGTCGACCATAGAATATGATGACGTGGTGGTCAACGTCGCCGAGAAACTGGGCACCATAATCATACCGCTCGTCGGACTGACCATTGTCCTTTCCCGGCTAGGGTATAACGTGACCGCGATGCTGGCCACGCTCGGTTTCATGGGAATGGTGATAGGATTGGCGGCGAAGCCGACCCTGTCGAACTTCTTCGGCGGTATGGAGATCATGGTGGACCGACCGTTCAAGCCAGGCGATCTGATCAAGATGGACGGGGGCAAGGTGTACCAGGTGCTAAAAATGGGATTGCGCTCGACACGTCTCTATGATAACGACAAGGCCACAATAGAGGTCATCCCGAACAACATAATGGCGAAGAGGAGGGTCACGAACGTCATCCGTCCCGACCACAAGATGCGCCTGCGGGTGGACCTGCACATCCCGTATGACGCGGACGTGGAAAAGGTCAAGGGGCTGTTGCTCGAGGCGGCGATCGAGTTCCCCGACGCATCCCATGAACAGGGATTCATACCCATGGTCATCATGACCGGGTTCAACGACTCGTGGATCGACTTTGTGTGCTACATATGGGTCAACGATGCCGATTTCCGTAAGAGGGCGATCTCCGATTATCGAG
The DNA here is from genome assembly GCA_036504055.1 of Methanomassiliicoccales archaeon. Classification (NCBI taxonomy): domain Archaea; kingdom Methanobacteriati; phylum Thermoplasmatota; class Thermoplasmata; order Methanomassiliicoccales; species Methanomassiliicoccales archaeon. The sequence goes on from DASXVU010000003.1 coordinate 88,627, forward strand.
AGAGGGCATTCGCGAAGCTCAGGAAAGCTGGGATCGATATCCCATATCCCCGGCTCGACGCCGAACTGCACAACATCTCCACCTGAGAAGGGGCAGACGGGCACTTTGTCTCATGCCACATTCACAATAGGTGGATGGCGGTTAAACAAAATCTTATATAGAAGCACTAAAATACCGCCCACACGGAGGATTTCTAATGTCATACGGAATGGGTAATGGTCAACAGGTCATCGTGCTCCGAGAAGGGACCGAGAGATCGAAGAACAGGGACGCGCAGACGAACAACATCGCTGCCGCCCGCGCCGTCGCTGACGCTGTAAGATCGACCTTGGGACCAAAGGGCATGGACAAGATGCTGGTTGATTCCATGGGAGACGTCGTCATCACGAACGATGGCGTAACGATCCTAAAGGAGATCGATGTACAGCATCCAGCGGCCAAGATGGTCGTCGAGGTCGCAAAGACCCAGGACAGCGAGTGCGGGGACGGAACGACGTCGTCCGTCATCATCGCAGGCGAGCTCCTGAAGAAGGCAGAGGCTCTCATCGAGTCGAACATCCACCCGACGATCATAGCGAACGGGTATAAGATGGCCGCCGCTGAGGCATTGAAGGTGCTGGACACCATCGCGGTCCCGGTCACCGTGGAAGACACTGACATGCTGACCAGGGTGGCAATGACCGCCATGACCGGCAAGAGCGTGGGCGGACAGAGGGACTTCCTCGCCGACCTGAGCGTCCAGGCCATCAAGGCCATCGCCGAGAAGAACAGCGCTGGCAAGTGGACCGTCGACGTCGACAACATCAAGGTGGAGAAGAAGACCGGCGGATCGATCGCCGACACCGAGATCATAAGGGGCATCGTGCTGGACAAGGAGCGCGTGCACCCGAGGATGGCCAAGGTCGTCAAGAAGGCCAAGATCGCTCTGCTCTCCGCCGCACTGGAGATCAAGAAGACCGAGGTCGAGGCCAAGATCCAGATCCGTGACCCGTCCCAGATGCAGCGCTTCCTCGATGAGGAAGAGGCAACCCTGAAGAGGATGGCCGACAAGATAAAGAAGGCCGGTGCCAACGTGGTGTTCTGCCAGAAGGGCATCGACGATCTGGTGCAGCACTACCTCGCAAAGCAGGAGATCTTCGCCGTCAGACGCCTTAAGGAGTCTGATATGGAAAAGATCGCCAAGTCCACCGGTGCCAACGTCGTCGGCAACATCGACGAGCTGACCGCGGCAGACCTGGGAACTGCTGGACAGGTTGAGGAGAAGAAGATCGGTGAGGCCGAGATGACCTTCATCACCGACTGCAAGAACCCGAAGGCCGTCTCCATGATCATCCGTGGCGGAACTGACCACGTAATCGACGAGGTCGAGCGCGCAATGCACGACTCGCTCCGCGTCGTCGGAGTGGCACTCGAGGACGGCAAGGTCGTTCCGGGAGCCGGAGCCCCCGAGATCGAGCTGTCCCTCAGGCTCGCATCCTATGCCTCCACCGTCGGAGGAAGGGAGCAGCTGGCCATCGAGGCCTTCGCCAACGCCATGGACGTCATCCCGTGGGCCCTCGCCGAGAACGCCGGACTGGACGCCATCGATGTCGTCATCCAGCTGAAGAGCGCGCACGAGAAGAAGAACGGCAAGAACATGGGCATCAACCTGGACACCGGCAAGCCGGACGACATGCTGAAGCTCAACGTCATCGAGCCGCTCCGCGTCAAGACCCAGGCAGTGAAGTCGGCCGCAGAGGTCGCCAACATGATCCTGAGGATCGACGATGTCATCGCCTCCAGGAAGGCACCCCCGATGCCGCCAGGCGCACAGGGTGGAATGCCGCCGGGAATGGGCATGCCGGGAATGGGCTGAACGCAATCCGCGCGTCCCTAAAACACCTTAAACAAATCCCTTTCTTTTTCACAGATCTTTTTTGTGACCTTGCCTGTGATTTTGGTGATCATCGAACCGGACTCCACCTAGGTCATGTTCCGAAGCTTCGTCGCTTAAGCCATGCAAAACGGTTTCATTATTTCTCATTCCATTATGCAGCGCAAAACAAACATATCATGACATTGAACTGTCCATGTCGATGAGGATCATTCGTCATACGACCGGGAAGTCATTGTCGTTCTTTGTTGTCATCTCTTTGCTGATCGTCTCCTCGGGAGCGGTCATGGCCGAGGACCGATCTGCGCCATTGCCCACGTGGACAAAGGGCCAGACCTGGGCCGTCGGTGGGGAGAGGGACCTGAAGGGTGTGCTCCAGGAGAACCTGGGCACCTTGCAGGATGCCTTGGCCCTGCTGGGAGGCAACGTCTCCGTGGACCGCCTTCTATTGAACGGAAATGCGGGCGCCTGGACGGTCTTCAAGGTGTCGGATGTCCAGCAGGACAAATACATCCTGGAGTACAGTGCCGGGGTACGCATCCAGGGAGATGTTGACCTGGGTGTCTCGGGCGATCTGCCGGCGGAGGGTCAATATCTCCTGGCCGACATGACCGATCAGGCCAAGAGCGTCACTGTGCTCGCCTGCCTGGACCTATGCCTGACCTCACATGGATTCTTGACAGTGGACAAGGCCACAATGGCCATCGAAGGGGCGACCTCCTCCACCCTGTTGGATGAGCACCTGACGTTCGAGGCCTCGAATTTCCCGAACTATTCCACCAGCATCAACATGAATGGAATAACGGTCAATATGTCCTATGCCGACTACGCCGTCGACGAATGCATGCACCTGGAGCTCGCCTCATGCGTCGATTTCGATCCATCGCTCCAGATCCTGAAGTTCCCGCTCACGGTCAGCGACAACTGGACGTTCGATTCCAAGATGACATTTACTGGAACTGCCAAGGGCTACTTCAATGCCACTGGCCTGCCGTCATCCATGACATCGGCCTTTGACACCAAGAACGGTCCTTTCACCGGATCGGTCCGTATCCAGGACCTGACAAGACTCGGCAGCCTCAGTCTCAGCGACGGCAACATCACCTCAGCGGATCAGAACCTCATCGCCAACATGGAATGCACAAGGACGAAGCTGATGGATGACGGAGCTGGCAACAGCATGAACGTATTCGAGGTGCTGGAAAAGAAGACCGGAGCGCACATCTACTACTCGCCGGAGAAGGAATTCTTGGTCGGTGCATTGGTGAAACCGCAGATGGACATGCTGAACGGAATGGTGGCTCTTCCTGAGAGCAGCATGACCAGCGCCCTCGATCTGAACACCGACATCACCATGGTGACAGCCGACCCGACCAACGCCACGAGCGAGATCATTCAGATCGGTGCCAACCAGGGTGTCGAGCCCATCTCATTGGTGGTTTCGGACAGCACCGGAGCAAACACAGCGCCTGCATCAAGTCCTGCCACGATAGGTCTGTTCGAGATCGCCATCGTGATCATTGCCGCCCTGGTCTGCGGGGTTCTGTTGTTCCGGATCCTCAAGAAGAAAGGCTAGTAAGATCGTCGGCAGGTCTCCTTCCTAAACTTTCTTTCATCTTTTTCAGTCTTTTGAGCTTGTTACACATATTATCTAATTTCTAAATATATATTAATTATTGTCTCGCTGCTCCGCACCGAGTATTTATATTTTATTTCATGATTATTTTTTTCGGATAATAACCACAAATAACATATCTGGTGAGTTGCATCCATTCTCATCATGAGGAATTCCTACACTAACTCTGCAAAAGTAATCTCGATCTTGGCCGTCTTCTCTTTGTTGATCGTATCTTCTGCCGCCGTTATGGCACAGGATCAGTCGGCCCCGATTCCAACATGGACCAAATGCCAGACCTGGGCGATCCGGGGTGAGAGCGACCTCTCATGCGTTGCCAAAGACAATCTTTGCACGATACAAAAGGCATTGACAGATTTAGGCCAGAATATAACCATCAAGAATCTGGATGTCAAAGGCCAGGCCTGCTCCTATATCGTCTTCAAAGTGACCGATGTAACGGAGGATAGCTACGTCCTGGGGTACAATGCCGCCATTCATATGTGGGCATATGTAAACGTAAAAATGAGCGGTGATTTCCCCGTTTCTGGAGTCTATGGCCTCGATAACATGAAATCTGTAAGTTCCTCCGTATGCGGTACGGCCAATCTATGCCTCACGGTCACTTCGTGCGGAACGGTGACCATTGAAAAATCGACGATGGCGATCAAGCGCATCGTTTCCAACACCACCGTCGATCAGAGCCTGTCTCTGAAGGTCGATTGCACGCCATCCATGGGTGCCGTTTTGAATGCCCTTAATGTGCAGGTGACCTACAACGCTCTCAACGTCAGCGAATCGTTGCACCTCAAGCTGAGCGACACGATCGATTTCAGTCCAGCGTTGCCTTTGCTCGAGTTCCCGATGTGCGTAGGGAATGACTGGGCTGTCAACTCCACCATGACCGTGTCGGGCAAGATCTCTGGGGTATTCAAGGAGACTGGCCTGCCCAACTCGATACTCAGCAAGATCGATGAGAACGCAGCGGCGTTCAACGGCACACTCTATCTGCAGGACCTTCCATCCCTGGGATGCATCCCATTCGACAACGGTTCGTTTGGCCCTATCTCCGTGGACCTGAATACGAGCATGGCCTGTGTGGGGGTCAGCAACGCCGACCAGAGCTGCTATAACAAGGGCAATACAGTGTTCGATGTGGTGGAGTCGCGGACCGGTACGCATATCTACTATTCACCGGACACGGAGTTCATCACCGGAATGTCCTTGAAGCCACAGTTTGGACTGGAAAGCCTGATGAGCCTGCCGACCGGTAGCATCTTCGGCCCAACCGTCACAACCCCGACTACAACCGTCCCGTCGAGCGATGTTACAACACCGACCGTCACCGAGGGCGCTGCCCCCGCCACAGCTGCACCTTCGAGTGATGTGGTTGCAACCTCGCCCGCTCCAGAAAGTACCGTCGATCAGACTGGCAGTGCGGTATTGGACCAATTAAGCACCACCGTGACGATGGTCCCGACCGATCCCGCCGTGGCCGAACAGGCGATCGGGAACATCACCAATGGCCAGGGAGAGGCCACAGATAATCCGATGGCAACGAACGCGGATACCGTGACCGGCGGCATATCGCAAGATTCGAACGGGCTCTTGGTCACACTCGCGGTTATCGCACTGGTCTGTGCAGCGATCGTTGGTGTGGTTGTCTTCAGGATAAAAAAGAAGAATGAGCCGTGAGGGCTCTTCTTCTCATTTCCTTTTTTTTCGTTTCCTTTTGATAATATATTGCTAGAATCGCTGATTATTTTATAAATTAATATAATAATTTGAGCTATTCGAGGAGATGTTTCCATGTTTTGTTGAGAACATGTATTCACCCTCACAGATTTAATCCCTGTGGCAGACGAACCTCAGATAGGGCAGGAAATGGATCCTCTTTTTCTTGACCCAGTCACCGATCCGATA